>NZ_QOBB01000314.1:0-6678 GCF_024704855.1 Burkholderia sp. HAN2018
CGCGGCCGTCGTCGGCCAGCAGGCGAAGCGCGACCGCGGCGATCCAGCGCGCATTCGGCGCGCGTGCGCCGGCGTCCGGGCCCGCCGAGTCCGCCGAGTCCGCACCGAGCGCCGCGAAGCGGGCCGGGACGAACGCGCCGATCTGCGCGGCGACATGCCTCGCATAGCCGGTCACGGCGAGCACGGGCGTGCGGCTGTCGCCGATGCATCGGCGCACATGCGCGACCTGCGGCTCGTCGTGCGGGTGCAGCAGGTTCCACCGGTCGGCCGCGTGACCGTCGCGGGCGAGCTGCGTGTAGCTCGGGCAGCTCCAGATCGTCGAATCGACGCGCCATTCGTCGCGCAGCAGATCGGCCGCCTCCTGCACCTGTGCAAGCGTGCTGCCCGCGCCGCACAGCCGGATCCGGGCGGCCGCGCCGGCCGCCGCCCGCCGGCCGGCCCGCACCATGCCGCTGAACGCATCGCGAGCAGCGGTGGCCGACAGCGGTTTCGCATCGGGCACGGGGTCGTCGTGGCTCGCGAGGTAGCAGAACCCCGGCTGGCCGGCGACATAAAGCGCCCGCAGCGCGTGGCGCAGGATCGCGATCGCCTCATGCCCCGAGGCCGGATCGTATGGCGTGCACGCGGGGTTCGCGGCCAGCCAGTGCGGGACGTCGGGCGTCACGCCTTTCGGCCAGGACGACGCGAGCGTTTCGGCATCGTTCACGAAGATCCCGCGGTCGACGGTTTCGATCGACGCCAGCCGCAGCCGGTTGGTCGCGCGGGCATGCAGCAGGTACAGCAGCGGCCGCTCGAACCGCTTGCGCGCATCGAGAAATCGCAGCGGCCAGGCGCTGATGCGGCGATGCGCCCCCGCGTCTGCAAACGGCGCACGCGTGTCGGCTCGCACGATCCAGACGTGTTCCGATGTCACCGCATCGCGTTCGAGGCAATCGGCGGCCGCGCGCATCGCGCCGAGCGGCGACACCGCACGGCCACGCGGCGCGAGCCGCTGCGTCAGCAGCCTTTCGAGGCAGGCCACCGCGGCGCGGCGGGTGTCGGGCGTCCGCACGGGCGGACCGGATCGCGCAGTCTGCATGTCCCTCCTTTTGGTATTGGCATGTCGCCGGGGCGTCGGTTCCGGCATAGGATTGCAATTGCAACGATTGTAGTTGCAACGACAACCGTAAGACAAGGACCGACATGACTTCGACGCATTCCCTCACGTTCTATACGGCCGACACGCCGAACGGGCACAAGATCGCGATCTACCTGGAGGAGGCCGGACTCGCACACGAGCGCGTGCACGTGAACCTGTCCGCCGGCGAGCAGCGCAGCCCGGCTTATCTCGCGATCAACCCGAACGGCAAGATCCCGGCCATCGTCGACCACGACACCGGGCTGACCGTGTTCGAATCCGGTGCGATCCTCGGCTATCTCGCTGCGAAGACGCGCTTTCTGCATCCCGAAACGCTGGCCGAGCGCACGGCGGTGCAGCAATGGCTGCACTTCCAGATCGGCGGGATCGGGCCGATGCTCGGCCAGCTCTGGTGGTTCCTGCATGCATCGAAGACGGTCAATGCGCAAGCGATCGAGCGCTACCGGAACGAAGCGCGGCGCCTCTATGGCGTCGTGAACGGCCGATTGGCGGAATCGGCGTATCTCGCTTCGTCGCAGTACTCGATCGCCGACATCGCCGCGTTCCCGTGGCTGCGCACGGCGGCCGAGCTCGATCTCGACCTTGCCGGCTACCCGCACGTCGAGCGCTGGCTCGCCGATATCGAGGCGCGGCAAGCCGTTCAGCGGGGCCTGATCGCATGCCGCGCACCGGCGGCGGCGCGCGCGAACTGACGTCGCATCGCCCGCGCCGTACGGATGGCGCGGGCGCCGGCCGCCGGCCTGCCGGGAAACATTGTTCTCCTTCGTCGTAAACGTCTCGAATGCGTGATATTTGCGCCGCGCGATCCGGTTTAGAGTGGCCGCGAATCGATGACGATGTGTCGTATCGCCGCAGTCCCGGGCCGTACAGATGCACGAGAGGAGCTGGAGACAAATGAGTGAAGGCAGGATTACGCAGGTCGAATCGTTCGGTTTCGAGCGCATTCCCGATGCATCGCGCTATGCGCGGCCGATCGATCTGTTCAGGTTGCTGTTCGGCGGCTGCAATACGTTTTCCACATCGGTGCTCGGCAGCTTTCCCGTGCTGGTCGGGCTGTCGTTCAAGGCGGGTGTCTGCGCGATCGTGCTCGGCGTGCTCGCCGGCACCTGCATCCTCGCGCCGATGAGCCTGTTCGGCCCGCGCAACGGCACGAGCGACCCCGTGTCGTCCGGCGCGCATTTCGGCATCCACGGCCGGATCGTCGGCTCGTTCCTCGCGCTGCTCACGTCGATCGCGTTCTTCTCGCTCGCGGTGTGGAGCTCGGGCGACGCGCTCGTCGGCGGCGCGCACAACATGGTCGGCGTGCCGGTCAACGGCTTCACGCTCGGTGCGGCGTACATGGTGTTCGCGGTGCTCGTGCTGATCGTCTGCATCTACGGCTTCCGCTTCATGCTGTGGGTCAACAAGATCGCCGTGTGGGCCGCGAGCGTGCTGTTCGTCGCGGGCCTGTTCGCGTTCGCCGGCCTGTTCGACATGAACTACGCGGGCACGGTGCAGCAGGGCAGCGCGGGCTTCTGGGCCGCGTTCGTCGGCGCGGTGCTGGTTGCGCTGAGCAACCCAGTGTCGTTCGCGTCGACGCTCGGCGACTGGGCCCGCTACATCCCGCAGCACACGCCGAAGCATCGCGTGATGGGCGCCGTGTTCGCCGCGCAGATCGCGACCTTCGTGCCGTTCTTCTTCGGCCTCGCGACCGCGACGATCATCGCGGCGAAGGCGCCCGCATTCATTGCGTCGAACGACTACGTCGGCGGCCTGCTCGCGATCTCGCCGCGCTGGTTCCTGCTGCCGATGTGCCTGATCGCGATCATCGGCGGGATGTCGACCGGCACGACCGCGCTGTACGGTACCGGCCTGGACGTGTCGAGCATGTTCCCGCGCCTCCTGAATCGCGTGCGTGCGACGCTGCTGATCGGCACGATCGCGATCGCGTTCATCTTCGTCGGCCGCTTCTGGTTCAACCTCGTCGAAAGCGTCGCGACGTTCTCGACGCTGATCGATACCTTCAGTTGCCCGTGGATGGCGATCATGGTGATCGGCTACGTGACGCGGCGCGGCCACTATCTCGCCGACGACCTGCAGGTGTTCAACCGCGGGCTGCACGGCGGCCATTACTGGTTCACGCACGGCTGGAACGTGCGCGCGATGGGCGCATGGCTGCCGGCCGCGTTCGTCGGGCTGTCGTTCGTGAACCTGCCGGGCCAGTTCGTCGGGCCGCTCGGCAACCTCGCGGGCGGGCTCGACCTGAGCGTGCCGGTGTCGCTGGTGATGGGCGGGATGTTGTATTTCGCGCTGCTGACGCTGTACCCGGAACCGGACGGCGTGTACGGCCCGCACGGGCGCCGCTTCGTGCGCGGTGGCACGCAGGCGGCGCGCGGCAACGGCGCGCCGGCGATCCAGCCGAAGGGATATTGAGCGGCGCGTGGTGCAGCGCTGTGCAAATGACGATGCCGCCGCGCGGGAGAGCCGCCGGCGGCACGTCGTTTCGGGGCGTGTGATCGCGAGAGGAAGAGGCAGCAACTTCCACGTGCCGTCGCCGCAAACGAAAACGCCTGCCGGGCTGGCAGGCGCGCGCCGGCTTCGATGCGAGTCAGTGGAACGTGCTGCCCGCGAGCATCCCGCCGTCGACGATGAATTCCGACCCCGTGCAATACGCGGATTCGTCGGACGCGAGGAACAGTACGAGGCTGGCGACTTCCTCGGGCTTGCCGATGCGCGCGATCGGCAGGCCGCTGTAGATCGACGACGGATCGAAATCCGCGAACTCGGGCGGGCGCGCCATCACGGTATCGATGCCTCCCGGGTGCACCGAGTTCACGCGAATGCCGTAGCGGCCGAATTCGAGCGCGGCGGCCTTCGTCATTCCGCGTACCGCGAACTTGCTGGACACGTACGCGCTGCCGCCCGCGACGCCCTCCATCCCGGCCGTCGACGACACGTTGACGATCGAGCCGCCACCGGCTTCCTTCAGCGCGGCCACGGCCGATTTCATGCCGAGCCAGCAGCCGACCTGGTTCACGTCGATCACCTTGCGATAGTCGTCGAGCGAACACGCTTCGATCGGCACGAGCTTCAGGATGGCCGCGTTATTCACGAGGATGTCGAGCCGGCCGAAATGCGCGAGCGTTGCATCGACGGCAGCCTGCCAGCCGGCCTCGCTCGTCACGTCGAGATGCTGGAATCGGGCGGCGTCGCCGAGTTCGGCCGCGACGCGCCGGCCGGCGTCGTCCAGCACGTCGGCGATCACCACGCGTGAGCCTTCGGCGACGAACCGGCGCGCTTCCGCTTCGCCCTGGCCGCGGGCGGCACCCGTGATCAGCGCCACCTTGCCTTCGAGTCGTTTCATGCTGCTTGCTCCCGTGAGTGTGGGGGGCGCGCGGGGCCGCTCATGCGGAGGCGGCCGCCGCGTCGATGATGCGAACCGGATCGGTGCCGTCCCGGGTGTGTGATTCGGCGATCCCGCGCGCGATCATGTCGCGCATGCCGGCGCCTTCGATGAATTCGACGCGCAGGCCGGGGTCGTCGGGGTCGTCGAGATACGCGACGCGCGTGGCCGGGTTGCCCGCTTCGAACACGACGCGCAAGCCGCGTGCGGTGAACCGTGCGATCGCCGCATCGAGATCGTCGACGACCCACGCGACGTGATGCAGCCCGACGAGCGGTTGCCCGTGCACATCGCGGTACGGCGACGACGTGTCGTTCGTCACGTGAATCAGTTCGATCTGCAGATTGCCGCGATACGCGAGCCCGACGTCCATCGTGACCGACACCGGCTCGCCGAGATGATGGCCGTCGAGGCGCACGTTGCGGAATACGGTCCACGGGGCGATGTCGTGGCGTTCGCGCCAGCGCGCGATGCTGCGGTCGAGATCGGCGACCACGTAGCCGATCTGGTCGATGGGGCCGAGGACTGGGTCGTTCATGGCGTCTCCGTGGCGGACGCCCGTGAGCGTGCCGCGCATTGAATGGCGGTCATGATCGCAACAAAGCGCGCGCGGCGTGCCATCCAAACGGATGAGTGGGCGCGCTTGGTCCCGGCGTGACGGGTGGGCGCGGGTCGTCGCGACGATGCCGGTGCGTCAAGCGCCGGGTAGCGGCCGCTGCCCGCCGTTCCGCGCCAACGCTGGCGGCCCATCGGCGCGGGCGGCAGGCAGGGTGCCGGTTCCGCCGATGGTCAGCATCGCGGGCGGCGGCCTACCGCGGCCGCCGTCCGGTCGTTACGCTTGGGCGATCATCCACTCTGTCCGGAAGGTCGCCATGTCCCGGCTCGATTACAAGTTGCTCGGCCCCTGTCTGCTCGCGATCGCGCTCGACGCGATGGGATTCGGGCTCGTCTATCCGATGATGTCCGCGATCTTCAGCGATCCGCACGCGGGCATCCTGCCGGCCGACGCCGGCGCGCACGCGCGCAATTTCTACCTCGGTCTCGGCTACGGGATCTATCCGTTGTGCATGTTCTTCGGCTCGTCGCTGATGGGCGAACTGTCCGATCGCTACGGCCGCCGCAAGATCCTGCTGCTGTGCGTGACCGGCCTTGCGGCCGGCTACGCGATGATGGCGGCCGGTGCGTGGCATGCGAGCGTCGCGCTGCTGTTGATCGGCCGCGGGCTCACCGGGCTGATGGCCGGCTGCCAGGGCATCGCGCAGGCAGCGATCACCGACCTGAGCACGCCGGAAAACAAGGCGTACAACATGAGCATCATGTCGCTCGCGTTCAGCGCGGGCGTGATCGTCGGCCCGGTGCTCGGCGGCGTCACGTCCGATCGCACGATTTCGCCGCTGTTCGACTACGGCACACCGTTCGTGCTCGTTGCCGGATTGTCGCTGATCGGCGCGTTCTGGACCTGGGCGTCGTATCGCGACTCGGCCGTGCCGCGCGGCGACACGCGCATCGATCCGCTGCTGCCGCTGCGCATCATCGGAGAGGCCGCGCGTCAGCGCAACGTCGCGTTCCTGTCGGTGGTGTTCTTCCTGATGCAGGTCGGCTACGGGCTCTACCTGCAGACCATCATGCTGCTGCTGCAGGCGAAGTTCGGCTACACGAGCGCGCGGCTCGGGCTGTTCAGCGGCGTGATCGGCCTCTGCTTCGTGTTCGGCCTGCTGTTCGTCGTGCGGCTGATGCTGCGCGTATGGCGCGTGATCGACATCGCGAAGACGGGCCTCCTCGTCGCGGGCGTCGGCCAGGTCCTGTCCGCGCTGTTTCCGCACGAGCCGGTGCTGTGGGCGCTCGCGATGGTCGTCGGCTGCTTCGACATGGTCGCTTATACGACGATGTACACGGCGTTCTCCGACGCGGTCAGCGAGGACAGGCAAGGCTGGGCACTCGGCGTCGCGGGCTCGGTGATGGCCGTCGCGTGGGTCGTCACGGGGGCGCTCACGAACCTGCTGCCGGTGTTCGGCGAGATCGGCCTGCTGCTGATCGGCGGCGCGGGCTTCCTGCTCAGCTTCGCGATGATGGTCGCCTACGGCCGCACGCAGCCGGGTGCGCGAACGGCCGCGCTGTCGTAGGCGGCAGGCACGTTGGCCCGATCCTGTCGGACGTT
>NZ_QOBB01000315.1:0-6661 GCF_024704855.1 Burkholderia sp. HAN2018
CGGCTGCACGTGCCGTGCGGGCCGGCGCGACTCGCCCCGCCGCGCCGCGCTGGCTCGCGCCGGCCAAGGTGCTGGTATTCGCGGCGGGCCTTTATCCGCTCACGCGTCTCGTGCTGTTCGGGCTGACCGACCGGCTCGGCGCGAATCCGATCGAGTTCATCACGCGCTCGACGGGCCTCTGGACGCTCGTGATGCTGTGCGTCACGCTCGCCGTCACGCCGCTTCGGCGCATGACGGGGTTCGCCGCGCTGCTGCGCTTTCGCCGCATGATCGGGCTGTTCGCGTTCTTCTACGCGACGCTGCACTTCACGACTTACCTGTGGTTCGACAAGTGGTTCGATGTCGTCGCGATCCTGAAGGACGTCGGCAAGCGCCCGTTCATCACGGTCGGTTTCGCCGCGTTCGTGCTGCTGATTCCGCTCGCGGCAACGTCGCCGCGCGCGATGGTGCGCCGGCTCGGCCGCCACTGGGCGACGCTGCACAGCGCGATCTACGCGATCGCGCTGTTCGGTGTGCTGCACTTCTGGTGGATGAGGGCCGGCAAGCACAATCTCGCGCAGCCGAAGCTGTATGCGGCGATCGTCGTCGCGCTGCTCGGCTGGCGGCTGGTTGCATGGGGATGGCGGCGCGTGCGCGCGTGACGGCGCAGCCAAAAACAAAAGGCGATGACCGGGAAGTCATCGCCTCGTTTCGCGAGCCTGCGCAGGCGGCGCGTCGTTACTTCGCGACGGCCGGGCTCGATGCCGGTGCAGCCGTGGCGGATGCCCCGCTCGACAATTCGGGCGACAGCATGAGCGGCGTGCCGGACGAATCAGGCACACTGTCGGACGACGCGTTTTCATCGGTCGGCTTCACGTCCGACGGCGGTGTGTCCTGCTGCTGGAGTGGCTTGGGCAGCGGAGGCACGGTGGGCAGATAGAGCGCGCCGCTTTGACCGCAGCCGGCAAGAATCGCCAAAGCCGCTACAATCGCGCTCATCCGGAAAACGACTCGCATGATCGTCCCTGAACAATTGAACCGATAGAGTTTAGCATGTCCGATACCGAATACCTGACCCGTGCCGAGGCCGTGCTGGCGGCCGTCGAGCGTACCGTCGACGACGCCAACGACGGCGATCACGACATCGATCTGGAGCGCAACGGCAGCGTCCTGACGCTGACGTTCGAGAACGGCTCGAAGATCATCGTCAACCTGCAGCCGCCGATGAAGGAAGTGTGGATCGCCGCGAAGGCCGGCGGTTTCCATTACCGGTTCATCGACGGCGCATGGCGCGATACGCGCACGGGCACCGAGTTCTTCTCGGCGCTCACCGAATACGCGACTCAGCAGGCCGGCCTGCCGATCACGTTCAGCGCATGACGATCGGGGCCCCGCCCCGACGCGTGACCCAACGAAAAAAGCGCCCCGCGGGGCGCTTTTTTCATGTCCGGGCCGAGAGTCAATGCGCCTGGAACAGGTTCATGATGTCCTGCTTTTCCTGCTCGTCGACGTGCGGCACGGTCGCATCGACGTTCTGCGCGGCTGGCGCTTGCGGCACGCCGACCGTCGACACGAAGCCGTGACCCGGCGCGAACTCGGTGAAGTACAGCTCGCCGCCGAGCGATTCGACGCCGTCCGGCATCGTCGGCTTGAACTCGGGCACACCCTTCAGCGCGGCACCCATGTAGTCGATCCAGACGGGCAGCGACAGGCCGCCGCCCGTTTCGCGATCGCCGAGGCTGCGCGGATTGTCGTAGCCGATCCACGCGATCGCGGCGAGCGTGTGCTGGTAGCCGGCGAACCACGCGTCGTGCGAGTCGTTCGTCGTGCCGGTCTTGCCCGCGAGGTCGGTGCGCTTCAGCACGTTGGTCCGTGCGCCCGTGCCGCGTTGCGCGACGCTCTGCAGCAGGCTGTTCATCACGTACGCGTTACGCGCGTCGATGGCGCGCGGCGCATTCTGTTCGGCGACGAGCGGCTGCGCGCGCACGACGATCGCGCCGTTCGGATCGGTGACTTCGGCGATCAGGTACGGATTGACGCGGTAGCCGCCGTTCGCGAATACCGAATACGCGCCCGCCATCTGCAGCGGCGTGACCTGGCCCGCGCCGAGTGCCATCGGCAGGTACGCCGGATGGCGTTCCGCGTCGAAGCCGAAGCGCGTGATGTACTGCTGCGCGTACTTCGTGCCGATGTGGTTCAGGATCCGGATCGACACGAGGTTGCGCGAACGCTGCAGCGCGGTGCGCATCGACATCGGGCCTTCGAAGCCGCCGCCGTAGTTCTTCGGCTCCCACGGCTGGCCGCCCGTTTCGGCCGCGCTGAAATACAGCGGACCGTCGTTGATCACCGTTGCCGGCCCGAGGCCCTTGTCGAGCGACGCCGAATAGATGAACGGCTTGAACGACGAACCCGGCTGCCGCCACGCCTGCGTGACGTGGTTGAACTTGTTCTTGTTGTAGTCGAAGCCGCCGACGAGCGAGCGGATCGCGCCGTCCTGCGGGACGATCGACAGGAACGCCCCCTCGACCTGCGGCAACTGCGTGATCGACCATTTGCCGGCGTCGTTCTTCACGACGCGGACGATCGCACCCGGACGGATGCGGCGATTCGGCTGTGCATTGGCCGACAGCGCGCCCGACGCGAAGCGCAGGTTGTCGCCTTCGATCGTCGCATTGCTGCCGTCGATGAACGCGACCGTGATCTGGCGCGGGTTCGCGGCCGTGACGACCGCTGCAATCAGTTCGCCGTTGTCGGGGTGTTCGAGCAGCGCATCGTCGATCGCCTGTTCGCGGTCGTCGGCGCCGGCCGGCAGCTCGATGAAGCCTTCCGGCCCCCGATAGCCGTGCCGGCGTTCGTAATCCATGATGCCCTTGCGCAGCGCCGTATAGGCGACCTGCTGATCCGCGGAGTCGATCGTCGTGACGACGTTGAAGCCGCGCGTGTAGGTTTCCTCGTGGTATTGCGCGTACATCATTTGTCGGACCATTTCCGCGACGTACTCGGCGTGCACGCTGAAATCGCGGCCCGGACCCTTGACGACGAGCGGCTGTGCGACGGCCTCGTCGTACTGCTCGCGCGAGATGAAGTTCAGCTCGAGCATCCGTTGCAGGATGTATTCCTGGCGCACCTTCGCGCGCTTCGGGTTCACGACCGGGTTGTACGCGGACGGCGCCTTCGGCAGCCCCGCGAGCATCGCCGCTTCGGCGAGCGTGATGTCCTTCAGGTCCTTGCCGAAGTAGACCCGCGCGGCGCTCGCGAAGCCGTATGCGCGCTGGCCGAGATAGATCTGATTCATGTAGACCTCGAGAATCTGATCCTTCGTCAGCGCACGCTCGATCCGGTACGCGAGCAGCATCTCGTAGATCTTGCGCGTGTAGGTCTTCTCGCTCGACAGGAAGAAGTTGCGCGCGACCTGCATCGTGATCGTGCTCGCCCCCTGCGACGCATGGCCGTTCGTCAGCGCGACGAAGCCGGCGCGCACGATGCCGGTGAGGTCGACACCGCCGTGATCGTAGAACCGCGCGTCCTCGATCGCGAGGATCGCCTTCTTCAGCGAGTCGGGCACGTCCTTGAAATGGACGACGTCGCGGCGCTCTTCGCCGAATTCGCCGATCAGCACGTGATCGGACGTATAGATGCGCAGCGGCACCTTCGGGCGATAGTCGGTCAGCGCGTCGAGCGACGGCATGTTCGGCCACGCGACGACGAGCGCGTAGCCGAGCACGAGGCCGCCGGCCACGACGAGCGCCACGCACATCGTGGCGAATCCGAGCAGGACTTTTTGCCACCAGGGCCGCTTCTTCGGCTCCGGGGCGGGAGGCGGGGACGTAGGAGTCGTGGATTGCATAGGCATACCGGAAAACAGTCCCGCGATTATAGCTGCCCGGTAAGACCGGTCCTGACGCGGGGGCCGCCCGCCCCGAAGCCGCGGGCCGGCGTGCTTCCAGCATAGCCCGTGCGCGGTCGTCGCGAGCGGATGCTGGCCGTTAGGCCGACTGTCGGCCCGACGCGCCGTTTTGCAGAATCAGTCCCGGAAACGCGGCGTGGGCCGCGACGATCTCGGGAGGCTGGGATGGCGGGAAGATGGCGAGCGCGGTTTGCGCAGGGCGGGCACCGGTCGACGGGAATCGACGTCGGTGCGGACGAGGTGAGGGTGGTCGTGCTGAGCCGGCGCGGCCGGGGCGCCGAGGTGTGCGTCGAGGGGCTGGAGCGGGAGCCGGTCGGGTTGGCGGGCGGCCCGGAGGATGCGCGTTGGGCGGCGGTCGCGCGGGCGCTGGCCGCGGCCGTGTCGAGACTGTCGGCGGCCGACGTGCGGTGCGGCGCGCGCGGCGTGATGGCGTTGCCCGATGACGAGATGCGCACCGCGATGCTGGACCTGGCCGGGCGGGACGACATCGAGGACGCCGCGCGGCAGGCGGCCGAACGCATTTCGGGGCTCGCGCCGGACAGTCTCGCGTTCGACTGGCGGCAGGAGGGCGGTGCGGGGGAGATCGAGGTTGCCGTGGCCTCGCTGGCGCTGATCGAACGGCGGGTCGATGTGGCCGCGCAGGCCGGTGTCGATCTGACGGTGGTCGACGGCGAATCGGCCGCCGCGCTGCGTGCGTTGCACTATGCGGCGCAATGCGAACTCGACGCGCAGGCGGGCCCCTGCGCGGCGCTCTGGTTCCATGACTCGGGCGTGCAGGGCTGGCGAATCGACGGTCCGTCGGCCGTACCGGTGCTGACGCTGTCCGGCGTGGTGCCGGGGGCGTTTTCCGATGCATTGCGCCGGCGCGCGCTCGGGGCCGTGCGCTGTGTCCTCGTGGCCGGGGACGAGCGGTGTATCGCCCGCTTCGAAACGTCCGTCGCCGAGATCGGCGACGTGGTCGGCGCGGTTGCGGTGCCGTTCGACTGCGCGGGCTGGGGCGCGCAATCGTGCCTGTCCACCGGCACGCCGGGCGGCCCGGCATTGGCTGTTGCATTCGGGCTGGCATTGCGCGGGGTGTGGGAATGACGGCCCTCCATGCGGAGCCGGGCGGCTTCAACCTGTTGCCGTACCGGGAGCGGCTGGCGCGGGCGTTGCGACGTCGTCGGGCCGCGCAGTGCGGTACGGCGGTTCTGCTCGGCGTACTCGGCGCCGGCCTGTGGACGGGTGCCGCCAGCGGGGCGCGGTGGCGTGTGGATGCGGAGCGCGCAATCGTGGAGGCGCGGCTGCGGCAATTGCAGCCGCAGATGGGCGCCGCGACACGCGCCGCCAATGCGGCGGCCGTCGTCGCGCAGCGTGACGCGCAGGCGGCCGCGCGCGCCGCACCTTATCGGCACGTCGCGGGGCTGCTGGCGACCCTGGCGCAGGTGCACGACGGCACGGTTCGGCTCGATGCGCTGCGCACGACGTCGGCCGGTGCCGTGCTCGATGTCCGCGCCGTGAGCTACCGGGCGGCCGCGCGATGGCTTGCGGGGATGGCGCGCGAGCAGCGTGGCTGGCGGATCGATATCGATGCGTTGAAGCCAGCCCCGGATGCACCGGTCGCTGCCGGCGGGATGCCGTTCCGGTTCTCGGTCCAGTTGCGCTGGCGCGACGCGATGCCGTCCCGGAAAGCATCGGGAGGTGGCGCATGACGGCGCTCGCGCATCGGCCCGCACCGTATCGCGGAGGATGGCGGAACGGCGTGCGGCGCGTGTCGCCGGCGACTGCGCATATTGCAGGCTGCGTGCTCGCGTTCGCGGCCGTGCTGACGGGCGGCATTCATCTGGCGAATGCCGCGGACTGGAGCGGGCTCGCGCACAGCCGCGCGTTGCTGGCGGCGGCGCAGAAGCGAGAGGCCGACGCGCAGCGTGTTCTCGCAGACGCTGCACGGCAACACGACGCGCATCCGGCCGCGGCCGACGGTGATCGCTCGTCGCGTGCGCCGGAATGGGCCGCGTTGATGCTGGAGCTGGCCGATCACGCCGCGTCGAGCGGGCTGCGCGGCGTATCGATCGAACCGCTGCGCGCCGAGGGGGCAGTGCCGGAAGGGCAGCGCTCGGTGCGCATTGTCGCGGATGGCGGGTTTCGCGCGTTGCTGCAGATGGTCGGATGGCTGGCGCGTTTTCCGGTGCTGGCGGTGCCGACCACGCTGCGTGTCGAACGAGGAAAGGAGGCCGCGCGTGTGGAAATGGCGGTCGACGTGTTTCCGGAGTTGCCGGCGATGACGTCCAAGGGCGGGGAGACGCCGGTTCTGGCCGACGCGCCCGGCGCCGATCCGTTCGGCGGGGCCGGCTCGTCGGAAACGGAAGGGGCGGCTGCCCGCCTGGCCGGCACGATTCGCGACAGGCGTGCCGGTCTCGCGTTGTTCGACGACGGTGGCGGCGCATTCGCTGCCCTGGTGCCCGGCGAAGCCCTCGGGGCCGCGCGGGTGGTGCGAGTCGATCCCGTCGCCGTGACGCTCGCGACGGCGGATGGCGCGTACCGAGTCGCTCTGGACGACGGGAGGCACCCATGATGAAGCACGGATGTCGGGCGCTCGCCGTCTGGGCCGGATTGACGGCGGCCGGTGCAAGCGCCTCGTTGCCGCCGCTGCCGGCCGTCTGGCCAGCGGCATCGATGGAGGTGCCGGTGCCGGGCCTGCCGTTGCCGCAAGGCGCGGTGGACGGGGCGGACGGCCCCGCATCTGCGGAGGCCGGCCCGCCGCCGTTCGACCAGGCGGCTCGCACGGCGCTTCAG
>NZ_QOBB01000316.1:0-6650 GCF_024704855.1 Burkholderia sp. HAN2018
CGCCGTACCTGCGCGCGTTCGAACGCGCGGCCGAGCGCCTCGCGGCCGGCGAGCCGCTCGACGAGGTGTGCTGGAACTTCCTCGCGCTCGACGCGGCCGCGCGCTGCTTCCTGCTCGACGCGCACGGCCGCCAGTCGGGCCGCAACGTCGTGCTGCGCGCCGACCGCGCGCTCGCCGAGGCACGCTTTTCGCCGCTGGCGGACGCACAGGGCGCGAACTGGCTGCGCCGGCCGTATTTCCGCTCGGCGATCGCCGAGCCGGGGCGGGTGCAGGTCACGCGGCCGTATCTGTCGATCAACGAGGCGCAGCCGTGCGTGACGCTGTCGGTGGCCGTGCGCGTCGGCGATACGCAGCGCGTGCTGTGCGGCGATATCGACTGGGCCGACGACGAAGCGGACGCCGGCTAGCGACGCGCGCACCGCAGGCGGCGAGCAGGGCGATCCGGGCCGGCGCGGGCGGCCCGTTGCGCTCGCCCCGCGCTTCCCCGACAATGGCGCGACCGCGGCCATCGTGACCGCGGGCGCGCCGTCCCGGGGGCCACCATGGCGGCGAATAACAAGGAAAACACAATGAAAAGACCGATTTCGCTGACCATTCTCGCGTGGATCATCATCGTGACCAACGCGATCACGTGCATCTATACGCCATTCACGATCGGCATGCCGACCACCCAGGCGCTGCTGTCGCACTACCTGCTGCCCGTCTGGGCGACGCTCGGCATCAGCGTGCTCATCGAAGCCGTGAACGTCGTGATCGGCATCGCGATCCTCAAGGGCCGCGAATGGTCGCGCAAGGCCTACATCGTGACGGCCGTGTTCGGTTTCGCGTTCTCGTTCGTCAACATGCCGGCGTCGATGTTCGCGGTGCTGATCCCCGGCTTCCTGCTGTTCGCCCTGTTCGTCTACCTGCTGTTCCGGCGCCCCGCGACCGCGTATTTCCGTCAGGCGAGCGCATGAGCGTCGTGCGCAACGCGCTCGCGATCGTGCTGTTCGCGATCGCGGGCATGTGCGTGATCACCGCGCAGATGATGGCGTTCATGAAGCTCGGCCATACGCGCGCGATGCTCGTGTTCGTCGCGGTGTTGTTCGTGCTGTCGGCCGTGTTCCTGGCCGTGGGCGCCTTCGCCGGCGCGTTCCGGCCGCGCGCGCGTGGCGCGGGCATCGCACTGCTCGTCGCGTCCGCGACCACCGCGTTCGGGATGATCGGCTGGGTGACGCTCCTGCTGGCGCCGGGGATCGTCGACGTGATGCAGCAGCAGGGCGTCGACGTGAATGCGCGGATGTTCCGATTCGCGCCCGGCGCCGTGGTGACCGGCCTGTCCGCGCTCGTCGGCGTGTGGCTCGCGCGGCGCGGCTGACGGTGGGACTCGCGACGGGGCTGACGGGGCGCCGCTGACGGCGGGGCGCCCGTCACGCTGGCGCCCGTCGCGCGGCTCGGCTAGGATGCGCGAATTGTCCTGACGATTCGCGGGCCGCCCATGAGCCGAAACGCCGCTTCTTCCATTCTCCTCGAAGTGATCGCCACGACCGTCGGCGACGCGAAGGCCGCCGCCCGCGCGGGCGCCGACCGCCTCGAACTCGTGACCGCAATCACCGAAGGCGGGCTGACGCCGAGCGTCGGCCTGATCGAAGCCGTCGTGGCCGCCGTGCCGATTCCCGTCAACGTGATCGTGCGGCCGCACAGCCGGTCGTTCGTCTATGACGCCGACGACCTGCGCGTGATCGAGCGCGACGTGCGCGCGGCCGTCGCGGCCGGTGCGAACGGCGTCGTGTTCGGCGCGCTCGACGCGCGCGGCGACGTCGATCTGGGCGCGCTGGCCCGCATCGCGGCCGCGGCGGACGGCCGCGCGCTGACGTTCCACCGCGCGTTCGACGTGTCGCGCGATCTCAACGCCGCGTTCGACGCGCTGCTGGGCGTGCCGACCGTCACGTCGGTGCTGACGTCGGGCGGCCATCCGTCGGTGCTCGACGCGGTCGCGACGATCACGCGGCTGGTGCGGCAGACGGCAGGCTCGACCTGCACGGTGCTGGCCGGCTCGGGGCTCACGGTCGATGCGGTCGGCGATTTCGTCCGCGCGACCGGCGTGCGCGCGGTGCATTTCGGCTCGGGCGTGCGGCCGCGCGGCGAGGTGCTGGCACCGGTCGACGAACTGCTCGTCGCGAAGGTGCGCGCGACCATCGACGGGGCCGCGTCGCACGTGTGAGGCGCGCGGCTGCCACGGCGCGACGAATCACGCCAGCGCGCGGCAGACGATCGCGCGGCACGCGGCGGCACGCGTACCCCGTCACGTATTGCGCACGAACCAGGTACGTTTCGCGGTGCCCAGCAGCGCGCGATAGACGGCCCACGACACGACGAACGTCGCGGGCGCCGACAGCGACGCGGCGAACCCCGTCGCCTGGTTTAGCGCGAGTCCCGTGAACGCGCCGGCGAACCATGCGGTCAGCCCGCCCGGATTGAAGGTCGGCACATGGGCGTCGCGGCATTCGACGTCGTCGCCGACGAGTTGCCCGTACCGGCCGGACAGGATGTGCGCGAGCGCGACGCCGACCCACGCGACGACGAAGATGCCCTGGTACGCGAGCGCCTGCAGGATTCGCGAGAAGATGTCCGCCATCATCAGCGCATAGACGACCGCGCCGACCACGAGTGCCCACACGAACTTCGGCGCGCGCACGCCGGCCACCTTCAGGAAGAACGCCTGCATGTTGACGGTCGCGAGGTAGTAGTTCGCGGTGTTGATGCGGGATTGCGTGACCCACACGAACAGCAATCCCCACACCCCCATCAGCTTCAGCAGCGCGAGCACGACCGATACTTCGGAAAGCGTACCGAGCCCCGGAATCGTGCTGACGAGATAGATGCCGGCCGCGCCGTTGACGAGAAACGTGACGAGGTAAAACGGCATCCCGAAGTTGAAGCGGCCGTGATAACCCGCGTCTTCCTTGCGGCCGAAGCGCGCGTAGTCGAACGTGAACATCATCAGCACCCACACGCCCATGTAGTAAACGAAGCAGTGCCACCAGCCGCCGGCAGGCGCGTTGCCGGCCGGCCCGAAATCGAGCCACGCCGCGTTGTAGCCGTATTCGGCCGTCGCGAGCCCGACCGCCGCGAGGAGCCCGAGCAGGTAGAACGGCAGCAGCACGCCGTTGAACTTGTCGAGCCAGTGCTGCACGCTGCCGAACACGAGCGGCACGCTGTAGCAGACGACGAGCAGCGCGGCCCATTTGTAGTCGAGCGCCGGAAACTGGTGGTGCGCGGCAACCGCGATCACCGAGCCCTCGAACACCGCGTAGTAGATCGCGGTCGCGAAGAAGATCAGTGTCGCGAGCGCCGCGCCGGCGCTGCCGAACAGCACGCGCGAGAACAGCGCGACCGAGAGTCCCGTGCGGATCGCATAGCGGCTGATGATCGTGTTGACGAGGCCGTACGACACGACCGACAGCGCCATCCCGATCAGCGCGTTGCGCGCGCCATAGGTGAGCGCGAGCGTGGCGCCCACGACGATGTAGAACACCGCGCTGCACACGGCCCACCACGCCATCGTCAGCGAGAAGGGCGGCATGCGCGCGTGGTCGGGGACGGCGAGCGTCGACAGGTCGAGATCCTCGTCGGTACGGGCCTGAGCCAGGTTGGCCATGATCGTGCTCCTTGATGCGCAGAAGTTGCGAACGACGTCTCGGCCGCGGCACAGGCGATCCGCAGGGTTGCCCCGACGTCGGGCGGGCAACCGGTTCGGCAGGAACAGCGCGCAGGCGTCCCCGCCGCGCGGCGCTCGGCCGGGCGGGCGGAAGACGGACAGCGAAAAGGGGGCGGCGACGAACGGCGCCCGGCACGCGAACCGGGCGCCCGGTGCTCAGTCCCGCAGCACGGCGCGCAGCAGCGCGAGGCGCCGCTGGTACTCGCGGCGCGCGGCGAGCGCGTCGGCCATCGTCACGCGCACGAAGCGCGCGCGGTGGTTGGGCTGCATCTGGCCGATCAGGTCCATGTCGGCGCTGATGACCGTGCCGATCGTCGCGTAGCCGCCGCCCGACACCGCGTCGCGGTGCAGGATGATCGGCTCGAGCCCGGCCGGCACCTGGATCGAGCCGATCGGGTAGCACGCGTCGACGATGTTCGACGGATCGGCGCCCGCGCCGAATGGCTGCTCGCGCGGCCGGAACTGCAGCGCGCGGCCGTTCTTGTAGCGATAGCCGATGCGATCGGCTTCGGGCGCGACCGTCCATTCGTCGTCGAAGAAGGTGCGCGCCGAATCGTCGGTGAGCCGGTAGTGGTACAGGCCCGTCAGGACCCGCAGCTCGACCTGGTTGTCGAGCGGCCGGCTCACGGCCGCCGGCAGCTCGCGCCCTTCGCGAGGTGTGCCGACGGGGGCGCCCAGCGGCAACCGGTCGCCTTTCTGCAGGCGCCGGCCCGCGTGGCCGCCGATCGCGCCGAGCGCGTAAGTCGAGCGGCTGCCGAGCACGACCGGCACGTCGATGCCGCCCGCGACGGCGAGATACGCGCGTGCGCCCGCCTTCACGTAATTGAACGACAGCACGCTGCCTGCGCCGATCCGCAGCGCGACGTTGCAGCGCTGGCCGATGCCGTCGATCTTCGGCGTCATCTCGGCGCCGGTGACGGCGATCAGCGCATCCGTATGGAACAGCAGCTCGGGGCCGAGCAGCGTGCATTCGAGTACGGCGGCTTCTTCGGGATTGCCGACCAGCAGATTCGCCGCGCGCGATGCGTACTGGTCGAGCGAGCCCGACGGCGGGATGCCGACGTGGTAGTAGCCTTGCCGGCCCATGTCCTGGACCGACGTCGCGAGGCCGGGTTTCACGACCTCGATCAGGTTGTGCGTGTCAGCTTGCATGCAGCACCTCGACGAGAGAGCGGTTGTACGCATCGGGATCGCGCAGGAATGCGTCGAGCGAAAATTTCACCGGGCGCACGCGCAGGGAAAAGGTGCCGGCCTCGACGTCGGCCACCGCGGCGTCGTAGGTCACGCGATCGATCGGCTGGAATTTCACGATGTCGCCGGGCCGGAAGAACACCATGAACTCGCGCAGGTAGTCGAGCCGCTGCGCGGGGTCGAAGATCGGCGCCGGCGTCACGCCGAACATCTGGTAGCCGCCCGCGCCGCGTACCGAGTAGATGCAGCCGAAACAGCCGCCGTGGCCCACGGTGAGCTTCGGCGTGTCGGTGCGCGGCCGCAGGTATTTCGGCACTTCGAGCTGGCGTTCGCGCTCGACCATCTGGTACATGAACGGCAGGCCCGCGACGAAGCCGACCATCGACACGAACCATGGCGACCCCGAGTGCGCGGCGATGAAGGCATCGACGTCGCGCTTGCCGTTGATGCGCGCCGCGTATTCGAGATCGGTCGACGACGGATCCTGGTGGCGTTCGCGAAACCGCATCAGCGTCTCGTGCGTCCATGGGTCGTTGTACAGCACCGGCACCTCGACGATGCGCGTATCGAGTTCGAGTGGCGCGTCGCCGACTTCGGCCTCGATCGTCTTCAACAGCGCGACAAGCGCATCGGGCTCGATCACGTCCGGGTCGTAGCGCACCTGGTAGGACGCATTCGCCGGACAGATCTCGGTGATGCCCGGCACCGCGCGGCGCTGCAGTTCGCGCGTGATCGCCGTGCCCTTGAAGAATGCGTCGAGCGACATCGATTCGCTGATTTCGACGAACACGAATTCGTCGCCGCCGAAGGTATAACGGGTCGTCACATCGCCTCCCCGACGCGCACGGCGTCTGCATGTTCGGCTGCGTGTTGCTGCGTGGCGGCTGTTGCGGCCTCACGCCATTGCGGCATCCACGCTTCGAGGAAATTCGTGTGATAGTGCCCGGCGCGTACGTCGTCGTCGGCGAGCAGCGCGACGTGCAGCGGCGCGGTCGTCTTCAGGCCGCCGACGTGCAGCTCGCCCAGCGCGCGGGCCAGGCGCTGCAGCGCGGCCGCACGGCTCTCGTCGTGCACGATCAGCTTCGCGAGCAGCGAATCGTAGAACGGCGGCACGACGTAGCCCGGATAGAGCAGCGAATCGACGCGCACGCCGGGGCCGGTCGGCCACACCAGTGTGTCGATCCGGCCGGGGCTCGGGCGGAAATCCTGCAACGGATCTTCCGCGTTGATCCGGCATTCGAGCGCCGCGCCGCGCATCGCGATGTCCTGCTGCGCGAAGCGCAGCGGCTCGCCGTCGGCGATGCGCAGCGTCTCGCGCACGAGATCGATGCCGGTGATCGCCTCGGTCACCGGATGCTCGACCTGGATGCGCGTGTTCATCTCGATGAAGTAGAACTCGCCGCGCGCGTCATCGAACAGGTATTCGAGCGTGCCCGCGCTGCGATAGCCGACCGCCTGCGCGAGCCGCGTGGCCGACGCGCACAGTGCGTCGCGCTGCGCGGGCGTGAGCGAAGGCGACGGCGCTTCCTCGAGGATTTTCTGGCGCCGCCGCTGCAGCGAGCATTCGCGCTCGAACAGGTGGACGACGTGACGGCCGTCGCCGAGCACCTGCACCTCGATGTGGCGCGCCCGCGCGATGAAGCGTTCGAGGTACACGCCGCCGTCGCCGAACGCCGCCTGCGCCTCGCGCTGCGCGAGCGGCAGCTCGGCGTCGAGCTGCGCGGCGTCATGCGCGACGCGGATGCCGCGCCCGCCGCCG
>NZ_QOBB01000317.1:0-6590 GCF_024704855.1 Burkholderia sp. HAN2018
CGGCGCCGCGCGCTTCAGGCGGCAGCGGCCGCGCGGGCACCGCGCGCCAGAAACCGCCGCGCGCGACGAGCAGCACGATCCAGATGATCAGCGACAGCCCGGACACCAGGAAAGCGAGAACCAGCATCATCGGCGCGCCTCCTGCCGGGCGCCGGGTTCGGCAAAATCAATGGGGGTCGGGAACAAAACGCCCGAAACGGCACGGGCGGCCGGGTAATACGCGTAAGAATCGACGGTCATCGAATGGCCTTGAAATGAGCGCGACGCCGGGCAGCCGGAGCGGCTGCCCGCGAAACCGCATAGTTTACTGGGTTCCGCACGCGCCAGCGCCGACGCGGCTCTCCCGCAAATGCAACACGGCAGACACAGCACCAAAGCAAGGACGGCCCGATAGAGTTAAAATGCGCGATTAATTCGGGGTTCCGGGGCCTGGCCGGCCGGTTCGTTCCTGCCTTCATAACATCAAGCCGGGGCGAGCGAGCGAGTGCCAGCTCCTCGAACCCCGGCGTCTGTCGTCGGAGTTCGCTCACTTATGCGAGTCATCCTTGCCCAGCCCCGCGGCTTTTGTGCGGGAGTTGTCCGTGCGATCGAGATCGTCGACCGCGCGCTGCAACAGCACGGTGCGCCGGTCTATGTGCGTCATGAGATCGTGCATAACCGGCATGTCGTCGAAAACCTGCGTGATAAAGGGGCGCGATTCGTTGAGGAGCTCGACGAGGTGCCCCACGGCGCTGTCGCGATCTTCAGCGCGCATGGTGTCGCCCAGACGGTCGAGCGCGATGCGGAAACGCGCGGGCTCGACGTGCTCGACGCCACCTGCCCGCTCGTCACGAAAGTGCACGTGCAAGGCCGCCAGTACGTCGCGGCGGGCCGCCGGCTGATCCTGATCGGCCATGCGGGCCACCCGGAAGTCGAGGGTACGATCGGCCAGATTCCGGCCGAGGTGATCCTCGTGCAAAGCGAAGCGGAAGTCGATACGCTGACGCTGCCCGTCGACACGCCGGTCGCGTACATCACGCAGACCACGCTGTCGGTCGACGATACGCGCGGCATCATCGAAGCGCTGCAGCGCCGGTTCACCGACATCGTCGGCCCGGACACGCGCGACATCTGCTATGCCACGCAGAATCGCCAGGCTGCCGTGCGCGAACTGAGCGAACAGGTCGACGTACTGCTCGTGGTCGGTGCGACGAACAGCTCGAACTCGAACCGCCTGCGCGAGATCGGCACCGAAAGCGGTGTGCCGAGCTACCTCGTCGCCGACGGTTCGGAAGTCAAGGCCGAATGGTTCGCGAATGCGACGACCGTCGGCCTGACCGCCGGGGCGTCCGCGCCCGAGGAAATGGTCGAAGATGTAATCGGCGCGTTGCGCGCGCTGGGCCCCGTCGACGTCACGACGATGGCGGGCCGTGAAGAAAAAGTCGAATTCAAGTTGCCGGCGAAGCTCACGCAAGCTGTCGCCCGCGAAGTTTAAGGAGGACATCTCTTGTCTATTCCGCTGCTCCAGCAAGTCCGCGTCGGCGCGTACATCACGCGCCAACACCTGTCCGGCAACAAACGCTATCCGCTCGCGCTGATGCTCGAGCCGCTGTTCCGCTGCAACCTCGCTTGCAACGGCTGCGGCAAGATCGATTACCCGGATCCCATCCTGAACCAGCGCCTGTCCGTCCAGGAATGCCTGGAAGCGGTCGACGAGTGCGGCGCACCCATCGTGTCGATCGCCGGCGGCGAGCCGCTGCTGCACAAGGAAATGCCGGAAATCGTCCGCGGCATCATGAAGCGCAAGAAGTTCGTCTACCTCTGCACGAACGCGCTGCTGATGGAAAAGAAGATGGACGACTACCAGCCGAGCCCGTACTTCGTCTGGTCGGTCCACCTCGACGGCGACGCGCAGATGCACGACCACTCGGTGTCGCAGGAAGGCGTGTACGACAAGGCGGTCGCGGCGATCAAGGAAGCGAAGCGCCGCGGCTTCCGCGTGAACATCAACTGCACGCTGTTCAACGATGCGATCCCCGAGCGCGTCGCGAAGTTCTTCGATACGCTCAAGCCGATCGGCGTCGACGGCATCACCGTGTCGCCGGGCTACGCATACGAGCGCGCACCGGATCAGCAGCACTTCCTGAACCGCGACAAGACGAAGAACCTGTTCCGCGAGATCCTGAAACGCGGCGAAGGCGGCAAGCGCTGGTCGTTCAGCCAGTCGTCGCTGTTCCTCGACTTCCTGGCCGGCAACCAGACGTACAAGTGCACGCCGTGGGGCAACCCGGCGCGTACGGTGTTCGGCTGGCAGAAGCCGTGCTACCTGGTCGGCGAAGGTTACGTGAAGACCTTCAAGGAACTGATGGAAGACACGAACTGGGACAACTACGGCGTCGGCAACTACGAGAAGTGCGCGGACTGCATGGTCCACTGCGGCTTCGAGGCGACCGCCGTGATGGACACGATGGCGCATCCGCTGAAGGCGTTCGCCGTGAGCCGCAAGGGCATCAAGACCGACGGCCCGTTCGCACCGGACATTCCGATCGACAAGCAGCGTCCGGCCGAGTACGTGTTCTCGCGCCACGTCGAGATCAAGCTCGAGGAAATCCAGCGCGCCGGCAAGGGCAAGCTGCAGAAGCCGGCGAAGCCGGCAGCCGCCGCCTAAGCGCGTTTCGCCACGCGGGGACTTGCCCTCCGCGCCGGCGGGAAAAAAGAAGCGCCACGGAGCCTGCTCCGTGGCGCTTTTGTTTTGGGCCGAGGTGTCGAGTCGCGTTCCGCCGTCACCGTATGGCCACGACAGGCCGCGACAGCCGTGCAATCGCTGCTTCGGCGATTGACGGCGGCCGTGCCGGTGCGGCCGGCCCTGTCTCCTCCAGACTCCCGGCAAAACCGGTGCGACGCTACGCGGCCAGCGATTCGGCCGCGTGCACCCGCATCTTCTCCGCCGCGCCCGCGACGAGCGCCGGCTGGCCGCTCGACGCGAACGCGCAGACGTGCTCCCACAGCTCGGCCAGCCGACGCCGCGTGAGCGTCGTGACGCACGTGTCGTTCGCCGCGAGCACATGCTCGAGCACCGCGCATTCGTCGTCGTGCAACGTCCATGCGCCGCCTTGCGCCGCGCGTGCCACGCCCGCGTCGAGCGCACGCTCGGCGTCGACGCACAGGTCGATGTCGGCATCCGCGCACACCGCATCGTCGAGCGCCAGGAACACCAGGTAGACGCTCGTGCGCAACCGCATCAGCAGCGCCTCGTTGCCATGCCCGCCACGCAGCGCGACCAGCGCCATGTGGCATTTCAGCGAGATGTCGCGCGCATGCACCGGCGGCAGCGGCAGCAACCACTCGCGGGTCAGCGGCACGTGGCGGCGGTGCTTCCGGGAGCCCTTCATGACGGGCTCCCGCTTGCGGGCGCATCGCTCGCCGCGACGGCCGGCCATGCGGTACGGCACGCAACGGCATCACGGTGCGCAAGGCGGCGGTGTTTCGCACGACGTCGCGCGCCACGCGCATCGTCCCGCTGCTGCGACGCTCGCGCGACCGGCAGCCGGCGCAGCGCCGGCGCGCGCACGACGCAGGCAAATCGGATCGGGCAAGCCATGCTCGTCTCCTGCATCAGAACGTGTTCTCGCCCTTCAGGTAGTACGCGGTCTTCACGAAGAACGCCTTGACCGGATGGCCGCCCTGCGCGTCGCGTGCGGCGCGCGCCTCCATCTCGGCCCGCTCTTCGCGCGACCGGTCCGGCACCGGATTGCGGACACGTTCGAGCGCACGCTGCATCGCGAGCGGATAGTTCTGGTTGCCGGCCGACGTCGCGCGATAACCTGCGCGCGTCATCTGCATCAGTTGCGCGTTGGTTTCGGCACGCGCCGCCGACCAGCTCGACAGCGAGGCATTCGATGCCCCGTCGGAAACGGCCGACTGCGCAAAGCTGACGGCGGGCAGCGCAACGAGTGCGCAGGAAAGTACGGCAACGGGAACGAGGGATCGCATAGTGGCCTCCAGGTGGTTGTCCCCGCATCGATCGTGTTCGACGATGCGTTGAAAGCATCGTATGTCGCGCTGCATGCCGCTTGAATAGCCGATTCCGCAATTGATATTTTCGGCTTCGGAATTCGGTGCGCGAACCACGTCATGCGCGAATCCCTCTCAATCGGAATTTCCTTATTTCATTCAATGCCCTGATCGCATTTGTTCAGACGATCCGAAGCCGTGCACACAGCGCTTTTTCAATTTCCGAAATGACGTGTTGCTGATGCGATCGCAGCGGGCGCACCTTCCGGCAAGGCTTCCGGCGTGATATCGCGCGTGCGGATACCCGCGGATATCTCGAACCGCGGCCTTGCCGGATCAAACGGTTCTCGTGATTCAGGACAAGCATCGCATCCGGATTGCCGGATAGCGACACGACGTGCGCAGCAAGGACGCGCGATAATCACGCATCGGCCGTTTCGCACGGCACCTCATGCATTCCCATTTTTATCGAGTCCTTCCATGGCTGCCCTCGACACCACCGCCATCCACAGTTGGCATGCGCACGTCTATTTCGATGCGGCCAGCCGCGACGCCGCGTGGGCGTTTCGCCAGATCGTCGACGAACGGTTCGGCGCGGTCATCGAACTCGGCCGCTTTCACGAACGCCTTGTCGGCCCGCACCCGGCGTGGTCGTACCAGATCGCGTTCGACACCACGCGCTTCGACGAAATCGTGCCGTGGCTCGTGCTGAACCACGGCGCGCTGGATATCTTCCTGCATCCGAATACGGGCGACGAACTGCGCGACCATCGCGACTGCGCAGTGTGGATCGGGAAGTCGTACGTGCTGAATCTCGACGCGCTGGCCGGATAACGGCCGGATAACGGCCGGAAATCGGCCGGAAAGCGCCGCCTTCGCCGCGGCGGCATCCACGTTTCGGGTCGACGTGAAACGTCCCGCGACGGCGCGCTCATACAGTGGGTTCCATTATCGACACTTCCGGAACCCGCCATGACACACCCCGATGCCGATGCCCGGCACATTTACGAAGGCTGGCACGCGGCCGTCGTCGCACGCGACGTCGATGCGCTGATGGCGCTATATACCGACGACGCGGTGCTCGAAACGCCGCTGATCGTCGTCACGCTGCCCGATCACGGCTCAGGCGTGCTGCACGGCAAGGCCGCGATCGGCGCGTTCTTCGCGGCCGGCCTGCGCAATCCGGGCAGCCGGCTCGGGCGCTGGTACCGCACCGGGCTGTTCTTCTCGAACGGCCGCCAGCTCACGTGGGAATATCCGCGCGCGACGCCGGAAGGCGATCAGGTCGATCTCGTCGAAGTGATGGACCTGCGCGACGGGCTGATCGCGCATCATCGCGTGTACTGGGGATGGGTCGGCTTTCTCGCGCTGCGGGCCGCCGCGCCGGCACCCGACCACGCATGACGGCCGCCGCACCGAACCGGGCCACGGCCCGCCGCGTGCTCGCCGCGACCTGCGTGAGCTACACGCTCGTGCTGCTCGACGCGTCCATCGTCAACGTCGCGCTCACCGATATCGCCCACACGTTCGGCAGCCGCATAGCCGGCCTGCAGTGGATCGTGAATGCGTACACGCTCGCGTTCGCGAGCCTGCTGATGACGGGCGGCACGCTCGGCGACCGGCTGGGCGATCGCACCGTCTATGTCGCGGGGCTCGCGATCTTCGTCGCCGCATCCGCGCTATGCGGCATCGCGCCGAGCCTCCCGGCGCTCGCGATCGCCCGCGCGCTGCAAGGTGTCGGCAGCGCGATGCTGGTGCCCTGCTCGCTCGCGCTGCTCAACCGCGCGTTCCCCGAGCCGGCCGCGCGCGCATCGGCAATCAGCCTGTGGATGGGCTGCGGCGGCATCGCGATGGCGTCGGGCCCGCTGATCGGCGGCCTGCTGATCCACCTGTCCGGGTGGCGCAGCCTCTTCTTCGTGAACCTGCCGCTCGGGCTTGCCGGCATCTGGCTCGCCCGCACGGTCACGCGCGCCGCCGGCGACGCGTCGCGACATTTCGACTGGGGCGGCCAGGCCGCGGCCATCGTCGCGATCGCCACGCTGATCGGCACGCTGATCGAAGGCCCGTCGCTCGGCTGGCGCTCGGCGCCGATCGTCGGCGGCGCGGCAACGAGCGCCGTCGCGTGGATCGCGTTCATCGCGATCGAAGCGCGGCGCCGCGAACCGATGCTGCCGCTCGCGTTCTTCCGCAACCGGCTGTTCGCCGGATCGACGTTCGTGTCGATGGCATCGGCGTTCGTGTTCTACGGCTTGCTGTTCGTCCTCAGCCTGTTCTATCGGCAGATCCGCGGCGCGAGCCCGCTCGACACCGGGCTCGCGTTCCTGCCGATGACGGCGATGGTCGCGCTCGGCGGACTGTGCTCGGGCAGGCTCGTGGCACGCTTCGGTGCGCGCGGCTCGATGTGCGCCGCGTTCGCGCTCTACGCGGCCGGCGCGCTCGGCATGACGGGCATCGGTGCGGCGACACCGGCATGGCTCGCCGTCGCGCCGATGCTCGCGATCGGCTTTGCATCGGGATTCATCTCGCCGGCCGCGACGTCGCCGGCGCTCGGGACGGTCGACCGCCGCCGCGCGGGCGTGGCGGCGGCCGCGCTGAAC
>NZ_QOBB01000318.1:0-6587 GCF_024704855.1 Burkholderia sp. HAN2018
TCGGCGGCGGCACGGCGCGCGTGGCCGAGGCGGGCTCGATCGCATGCGCGCGAGGCTGCGGCAACGCGGCCGCTTCCGCACGCACACGCATCATGCTGCCGCCTTTCATCGTGGGCCTGCCCGATACGGCCCCGGCGTCGCTCGATTCTTCAGCCGGGGAGGCTTCAGCGCCCTGCGCGGTATCGACGGCCTCGTCCGGGCCCGGTTGCGCGGCGGGCGCGGCGTCCGCGACGGGTGCCGCCGGTTCGATCGGCGCATCGAGATCCGGGCCGTTCGACGAAGCCGACGAAGCCCTCGGGGCCGGCGCGGCCGATGCGGATTCGAGCGTCAGCGCCTCGGTCGTCACGCGCGTCTCGGTCCCCGACAGGAACGTGGTGACGGCCGACGTCGGCAGGTCGAGGTTGCGCTCGATGTGCGGGGTAATCAGCAGCACGATTTCCGAGCGCTCGTTGCTGCGGCCGTTCGAGCCGAACAGGCGGCCGACGACGGGCAGGCCCGACACGCCGGGCAGACCCGAGACGTTCTCGATCTCGTTGCGCTTGACGAGGCCGGCGAGGATCTGCGTTTCGCCGTTTCGCGCGGTCATCAGGGTTTCCGCATTGCGTGTCCCGAGCGAATAGGCGACGAGGCCGGTCTTGGTCGTTTCCTTCGACAGGATGCTGCTGACTTCCATGTTGACCTTCACGCTGACCTCGTCGTCGAGGCTGATGCGCGGCTCCACCTTCAGCATCAGGCCGACGTCCTGGTAGCTGACGGATTCCGTGACGACGCCGTTGGCGTTCGTGGTCGTGACGATCGGCACGCGTTCGCCGATCTTGATGTTGGCCTTCTCCATGTTGCGTACGCGGATCTTCGGATTCGCGAGCGTCTTGGTCTTGCCCTGCTTCTGCAGCATGTCGATCGCGAGCGACAGCGCGCCGGATTCGCTGGATACGCCGATCCGGTCGCGGTTCAGGCGCAGCAGGTCGCCGAGCGTCAGCGCCGCGCCCTCTGCGCCGCCGAGCGCGCCGAACTGCACGCGGCCCGGGTACTGGATGCCGAGATCGAGGCTGTCGTTCATGTTGACCTCCAGCACCTGCACGTCGAGCGTGACTTCGGACTGGGGGATGTCCAGCCCCATCACGACGCGCTCGGCCACCTGGATCGTTTCGGGCGTGTCGCGCAGGACGACCGCGTTGACGCGCTCGTCCACGTAGATGTCCTTCGGCTTGATCATCTGGCGCAGGGCCGCCATCACCGATTTCGCGTCCGCGTGCGACAGGAAGAAGGTGCGCAGCGCGAACTCGGTGTAGGTGCGGCTTTTCTCGGGCTGCGACGGGTAGACGAGCAGCGTGTGCTTGTCGAGCACCTTCTTCTCGAGCTGGTTCGTGCGCAGCAGCAGGTTGATCGCATCCTCGGCGGTGGTGCGCTCGGCGAACAGCGTGGCGGGCTGGTTGGTATCGACGTCGCGGTCGAACACGAAGTTCACGCCGGACACGCGCGAGATCACGTCGAAGATGTTCGACATCGGCTGCTGCTTGAAATTGAGCGAAACCGGCTTGCGCAGCGCGTCGGACAGTTGCGGGCGCACGGGACGGCTCGCCTGCGACGCGCGCAGCAGCGCATCGCGCAGCCGCTTGGCTTCCGCGTGGTTCGGCTGTTCGGCAAGGATGCGCCGCGCGATCTCGAGGGCTTCCTGCGGCTGCTCGCCGCGGATGCGCTGTGCGCGCGACAGCTCGACCGCCATTTGCTGGCGGCGCTTGACCTGCTCAAGTTCCTGACGGGCGCGCAGATTGCCGGCGTCCTCGGCCAGCACGTTGTTCAGGTGATCGATCGCCGCGCTGTGGTTGCCCTGCGCGCTTTGCCGGTCGGCGGCCTTCAGCTCGGCGCGCACGTATTCCTGCCGCGTGAGTTCGAGGGAAGTGGCGATCCGGATGTCTTCCGGTGCGGCTTCCTTCTGCTGCTGGAGCGTGCCGAGGCGTTCGGCGGATGTCCCGGCGGCGGACGGGCTGCCGGCCGGGAGGCTCGAGCATCCCGCCAGCGCCAGCGCCGAGGTCAGGAGCAATAGACTGATGGTTCGTTTCATCATGGTGTTCGATAGAAGTTCGATTCGCAATTCAATGGGTCGGCGACGGCGGCGACAGCTCGATGTCCGAGCCGTTTCGGGTCATGACGACCGGACCTGTTTCGCCCAGCGTTTTCAGCCGATAGCCGTCGGCGATCTCGCCGCCCGGCAATACGGCATCGCGGACGCCGCAGCGGCGCCCGCACAGCAGGAATGTCTTGCCGTCGCTTTCCAGCACGACGATGCGCTGCCCTTGCGTGCGCCATTCGCCGGCAATCTCGAACGGCATCGGCGGCGCGGCGGCGGCGTCGATCGGATCGCTCAGCGCCGGCGGCTCCGCCGCGGGCGGTTCGACAGGGTCGGGCGTGGCGGGGGGCGCGTCTTCCGCGCCGAGCGACACCCAGCTTTGGGCCGGGAACACGTCGACGATGCTCGGCTGGCCGACGGACTCGTGCGCCAGGCTGCCGCCTGAGGCGGCAACGGCCAGCGCCGCCGCGACGCGTATGAAGGTGCGGCGCATCATGCGTCGGGCCCCAGCAGGCTGACCCGCAGATCGACGTTGACGACGGGGCTGTCGATCTTTTCGCGCTCGATCGTGACGCTCTCGATACGCACCATCGGCTGGTCGGCGATTTTCCGCATCGCTTCGCGCAATCCGGCGTAGCTGCCGCTCAGCGCGATGCTGATCGTGAGCCGTCGCAGCTTGCCCTTCACCTCGGCCTCGCGCCGGTAGGTCGCGTGCTTCCGTTCCAGGCCGTTCTGCGACAGGATCTCGAACAGCGAATACGCCTGCTCGCGGCTGCGCAGCTGCTGGACGTCGTGCAGCGTCATGCCGCCGTCGCCGGCCTTCGGGCCGGGCTTGGGCAACGCGGCCAGATCCTTGGCGAGCGCGCCGCGCGTCGCGTCGAGTCGCGCGCCGCCCGGTTGGATATAAAGCGCGTGCAGGCCGAGCAGGGCGACGACCGCGCCGGCCGCCAGCAGCCCGGGCACGCCGAGCTTGCGGGTCGCGACATAGCGCCCCCAGCGCAACCGCGCAGCAAGCGCCGTTTTGTCGATTGCATTCAGGTGGGTCATGGATGTTCGATGCTCAGGCTGAAGTGAAAAATGGCCTTGCCGTCCTCGGTCTTCATCCGATGCTGGAGCAGGCCGATCATGCGGTCCGGATGGCGGTCGTGCAGGCGGTCGACGAACAGGTAGACGTGCGACAGCTCCGCGGCACCGCCTTCGATGCGCGCCTCGCGGCCCGCCTTGTCCACCGTCAGCGACTTCAGCGCGATCTGTGGGGTCCAGGCGTGCTCGATCCAGTCGATCACCGACAGGCCGGATCCCTTGTCGGTCATCGTCTGTTCGGCCAGCACGCGCTCGATGCGCCGCTGCTCGGGCGTCTTGGCCTTCTCCCGCCGCTGTTCGCGCTCGATGACGCGCTGACGCTGCTCGATGCGCTTCTCGACCTGCTCGACATCGTCACGCAGTGCTTCGACGCGGTTCCATTCGCTGCCGGCGAAGAGCCCGGCAGCCAGCGCGCAGCACAGCGCGATGCCGGCCCACGGCGTCAGGCGCGTGCGCGGCGCGGCGAAGTTCAGTTCCGACAGGCGCTTCATGCCGGATCCTCCGCCGCGACATCCATCGGTTCGGCCGTGCGGCCATCCGCCGGCGCGCACGCCGCGTCGCCATCGGCGAGCATCGAACCGTCGAACCGGCATGCATGCGCGTCGCCGCCGGCCGGCTGCCCGGCGATCAGCGCCGCCGCGGCGAACCAGTCGTCGGGGCGGTCGCCGGCGCGCGGCAACGTGACGATGTCGGCCCATTCGCCCGAACGCCGGAAAATGCACGTCACGACGTGCGGCTGGCGAAGCGCGAAGCGGAAATCGTCGCCGACCAGCCGGGCGGCGTGCGAGGCGAGCGACGCCGACAGCGCGTCGCGGAAGCTGGCGAGCCGCCAGCCGGCCGCGCGGCTCGTGTCGACGAGCGCCGCGAGGAGTTCGTCGCAGGCCGCGACCGCGAGGCGCGCGCGGCCGCGCCGTTCGTCCTCGATGAGGATGCGCAACGCGCCGCGCTGCGCGCGCGCGGCGAACAGCATGCGGGCATACGCATCCCACGCGGCGTCCGACACCAGGCCTTCCTGCCAGGGCAGCACCACACCGTGCGACCACGGATGCCCGACGACGACGTGGAGGCGGTTGCGCATCGGCAGGCGCGCTTTCGGCAGGCCGGCGAGCACCTGCGCGAGCGCGTCGGCCGGCCGGCCCTCGTGGGCGACGACGGCGAGCGGTGCACCGGTGCGCCGTGCGCGCCGGCTTTCATGCGCCCGGACGTGCAGCGTATCGGCGTCGATCAGCACGGTGACGTCATTCCAGAGCGATCGCACGCTGCACCTCCTGGAATGTCGTCATTCGTGCGCGCACCGCCGCCAGCCCCGCGTCGCGCATCGACTGGTAGTCGGGGTGCTCCGCGAGTGCGCGCGCGCGCTTCTCGATCGAGCGCTCGAGCAGGGCCGCCTTCAGCGGCGCATCCAGCGCAAGCACTTCGGCAAGCCCGATCCGGCCGTGATAGCCCGTGCCGCGGCACGTGTCGCAGCCGGCGCCGGCTGCCACCTCGCGCCGAAGCACGTCGGGCGGCGCGTCGGCCAGATCCGCGCCGCTCGTCGCCGGAGCGCCGCAGGTCGCGCAGATCCGTCGCACCAGTCGCTGCGATACGACGCCGTTGAGCGCCTCGAGAAAGGTCGACGGTTCCACGCCCATGTAGATGAAGCGGTCGATCACGCTGAATCCGTCGTTCGCGTGCACGGTCGACAGCACGCGGTGGCCGGTGAGTGCCGACTGCACCGCGATCGACGCGGTTTCCTCGTCGCGGATCTCGCCGACCATCACCGTGTCCGGATCGTGCCGCAGGATCGAACGCAGCCCGCGCGCAAAGGTGAGGCCCTTGCGCTCGTTGACCGGAATCTGCAGCACGCCCTTCAGCTCGTATTCGACCGGATCCTCGATCGTGATGATCTTGTCGTCGCCCGTGTTCACCTCCGACAGCACGGCATAAAGCGTCGTCGACTTGCCGCTTCCGGTCGGCCCCGTCACGAGCATGAGCCCGTAGGGGCGATGGGCGAGCGCACGCACGCGGCGGGCGGTCGACGCGTCGAAGCCGAGCACGTCGAGGCTCACGCTGTCGCCGCGTTGCGACTTGTCGAGCACGCGCATCACCGCGTTCTCGCCGTAGGTGCCGGGGATGATGGAGACGCGGAAATCGATTTCTCGCCCCTGCATCACGATCTTGAAGCGGCCGTCCTGCGGCACGCGTTTTTCCGCGATGTCGAGGGCCGCGAGCACCTTGAGCCGCGACATCGTCTGCGTGGCGACTTCGATGCCGGGAATGTGGCGGATCGATTGCAGGACGCCGTCGATCCGGTAGCGGATCGACAGGCCGTCCGCCGCCGATTCGAGGTGAATGTCGCTCGCGCGGCTCTGCAGCGCGTCGTACAGCGTCGAGTTGACCAGCCGGATGATCGGGCTTTCGTCCCGGGCGATGCTGGCGAGCGAAATCGATTCGGTCACGCGCGCGAGCGTGTCGCCCGATGCGTCGATCGTCACGTCGTCCATCGCGCGTTCGTTCGATTCGAGATCGCCGAGCAGGCGCTCGACTTCGCCGGGGGTGCTCATCGCGAGACTGACCGGCCGCGCGCCGACGCGCGAGAGCAGTTCGTCGCGCACGCTGCGCGCGACCGGATCGGCGACGACGATGCACGGTGCACCGTTGCGCTTGATCGGCAGCGCGCGCAGCGCCAGCGCGTCGTGCAGCGGCAACAGGTCGAAATGCGTCGGCGCGGCGCGCAGCGTGTCGGCGTCGATCGGATCGATGCCGAGGCAGGCCGCCACTTCGGCGAGACGCGTCGCGTCGGCGCGCATCAGGTCGTTGACATACTCTGCGAAACCGATGCCGGACGCCTCGCTTTCCGCGTGCCAGCGTTGAATCAGGTGTTGCGTAGTCATCTTGAATTCTCCAGTTGGGAAGCGGGAAGGCGGGCATCTGGCCGGCCGGGGCCGCTATCCGACGCTGCCGGCCAATTCGAAGATCGGCATGTACAGCAGCAGAACCACCGCGCCGACCGTTGCGCCGACCGCGAGCATCAGCACCGGTTCGAAAACCTTGCTGATCATTTCGATCGACCGGTCGAGCGCGCCGTCGTGGAATTGCGCGATGTGCTCGCACATTCCGCCCAGGTCGCCGCTCTGTTCGCCGACGCGCAGCAGCCGCTCGGCGACGGAGGTCGTCAGTGCATGGGCCGCGAAGACGGTCGATACCGATCGTCCGGCACGCAACTCGGTCAGCGCGGCCGCGAGGCGCGCCCCGAAATGCGCGGGCAGCACCTTGCCGGACAATTCCAGCGCGTCGATCACGGGCGTGCCGCCCGCGATCAGGAGTCCGACGGTTCGATAGAACCGGGTCAGGGCGAACAGCGCACAAACGTCGCGCACTTTCGGCGCCCGCCACATCAGCCGCTGCGCCGCGCGCTTCGCGGCGGCCGAGCGCACCGCCAGCCCCGCGCCGA
>NZ_QOBB01000319.1:0-6549 GCF_024704855.1 Burkholderia sp. HAN2018
TCGGACTTGTTCGATTACATCGAAATGTTTTATAACCCGGTTCGTCGGCATGGTTCCGCCGGCGATCTTTCACCGATTGAGTTCGAGCGGCGCTACGCGTTAAACGGCTCGTGAGTGTCTATGAAACTCTGGCCGGTCCACTCCTTGAGCATGCTTAGTCTTGATATGAACAAATATGAAGCAATCCAACGGGTGCAGGCAGTCTGGGACGGAAGTCCTGCTGCCTCGCTATGCGTTGCGATTGTTGACCAATTGGCAGAGGGCGTTCTTCAACGCCTTACCTTTGGTCAGTTGTATCGTCTGGCTTCCAAGAGCGAAGCTTCCCAAGAGGACATCGCTCGCGCTCTTCAGTATCTGACTGGCCATGACCTTCACCTGCTGGACACTGAATTCGAGTTCATTGACGAGAACGATGAAACGTTTTACTTCGGTATGCAGGACCTCAACGACGCTCAACACGAAGGCGGTCTGTATCACCCAGAATCAGGCGAGCTGATAGTCAACTACGAGGAGCGGGTCTTCCCGACCTTCGTACCATCCTCGTTGGCGAAGGAAATCTCAGCCAAATGAGCGAAATCACGCATGTGGTGCCGAGCGGGGATTTAGACCAGAAAGTTAGCTTCAAGGCGTTCCAAGCGTTGATGACCATGGCGGCCGGCGGCAATCGAATGGTTCGCCGCATGACCACTGGAACCTATGCCGAGTTCGTTTCGCTTCTGTACGAGGACTTCGACGAAATCATCGGCGACCTGGAAGGCCGCAAGAAGTATTTCACTGACTCATCCGAGGACCAGATTACAGACTCCCTCGTTGCCAGCCTTCGTCAGTATGGGTACTTGGCCAGCCATGATAAAGACCACAGCGGGCACGTCGACATTACGGTAGAAGTCACGCATCAGCCAAATTTCATATGGCTTGGAGAAGCGAAGCTCGATAATGGCCCGAAGTATTGCTGGGGCGGTTTTCAGCAGCTAACGACCCGCTACAGCGTTGCTCGCGCGGGTGCGGATGCCGGCGGCATCCTTATCTATCTGCAGAAATATCAGGATGCGAAGTCGCGTTTGGAGAAGTGGGCCAAGTATCTTGAAGACAACCAAGGCATCGAGTGTGACCGCGCAGACCTCACGAGGCCCGGGCTGGCTTTTTCGACAGCAGCGGTCCACGGCGGCACCGGGCTATCCTACAAGGTCCGACACATGATGATTTATCTTCGGCACGACCCTGAGAAATAACCGGACGCCGAGCCCCTTCTTGCGGAGTTCGACCATCCGCGGTTGCGGTCGACGATATCGACGAGGCCAGCGGCGCCACCGACGAATTCGATAAATCCATACTACCAATAGAAAAGACCCATAGATTTCTCAACTTATGGGTCCACTTTTCTCAGATTATGGGTTTATCTACAAGGTGAGTCACACGTCAATATTCCCCGCCCGCAACGCATTCGACTCGATAAACGCCCGCCGCGGCTCCACATCATCCCCCATGAGGGTAGTAAAGATCCCATCCGCCGCAATCGCATCCTCGATCTGCACACGCAGCAGACGCCGCACTGCCGGATCCATCGTCGTTTCCCACAGCTGCTCGGGGTTCATCTCGCCGAGCCCCTTATAGCGTTGTTTGGAGACGTTGCGTTCAGCATCCGCCAGCAGCCACTTCATCGCGCTCTTGAAGTCCGCCACGGCCATGCTGCGCTCACCGCGCTTGATAACCGCGCCTTCCCCAATAAGCCCCTTGAACGTATTCGCGGTGGTCACGAGCTGCTGATAATCCGCCGTGTGCTGGAATTCCTGGTCGATGACCGAAACGCGCACGTTTCCGTGATGCGTCCGCTCGACATGGAGCGCCCGCTGTTCGCGAACCGGGTCATACGAAGGCACAACACGCACTTCGTTCTTCAGCGCTTCATCATGCAACGCAGCGTGTAGCGCCTTAGCCGAAGCCTCGGTCGAAGCCTCATTGGAAAGATCGATCACCACCCCATCCATAACGGCTTCCAGCGCGGCCGGGTCATACAACCGGCTCAACCGCTCGATCACGCTCTGCGACAGCAGATACGACCGCGCCAGCTCCCCAAGCGCATCCCCAGAAATCGCCGCCGCATTCTCCCCAGGCACCAGCTCCGACCCTTGCAGCGCCAACCGCAGCATATGCGCGTTGAGCTCCACGTCGTCCTTCAGATACCGCTCGTCCTTGCCCGCCTTGATCTTGTAAAGCGGCGGCTGCGCGATATACACATACCCGCGCTCGATCATGTCCGGCATCTGGCGATACAGGAACGTGAGCAGCAGCGTCCGGATGTGCGCACCGTCGACGTCCGCGTCGGTCATGATGATGATGCGGTGATATCGCAGCTTGTCGAGGTTGTAGTCTTCCTTGCCGATGCCGCAGCCGAGCGCGGTCACGAGCGTGACGATCTGCTCCGACGACAGCAGCTTGTCGTAGCGCGCCTTCTCGACGTTCAGCACCTTGCCGCGCAGCGGCAGGATCGCCTGGAACTTGCGATCACGCCCTTGCTTTGCCGACCCACCTGCCGAGTCACCCTCGACGATGTAGATTTCGCACTTCGCCGGGTCTTTCTCCTGGCAGTCCGCGAGCTTGCCGGGCAGGCCGACGCCGTCGAGCACGCCCTTACGTCGCGTCATTTCACGCGCTTTCCGCGCAGCATCCCGCGCACGAGCCGCTTCAACAATCTTCCCGCAAATGATCTTCGCGTCGATCGGCGTTTCCAGCAGGAACTCTTCCAACGCCTTCGCCACAACTTCCTCAACCGGCGCGCGAACCTCAGAAGAAACCAGCTTGTCCTTCGTCTGCGAGCTGAACTTCGGCTCCGGCACCTTCACGGAGAGCACGCACGACAGCCCTTCGCGCATGTCGTCGCCGGTCGTCTCGACCTTCGCCTTCTTCGCGATTTCGTTGTCGGTGATGTACTTGTTGATGACGCGCGTCATCGCGGCCCGCAGGCCGGTCAGGTGCGTGCCGCCGTCGCGCTGCGGAATGTTGTTCGTGAAGCACAGCACGTTTTCGTTGTAGCTGTCGTTCCACTGCATCGCGACTTCGACGCCCACGCCGTCCTTCTCGCCGTTGGCGAAGAACACCGTCGGGTGCAGGTTGGTCTTCGTCTTGTTGATGTACTCGACGAAGCCCTTCACACCGCCGGCGAACGCGAAATCGTCTTCCTTGCCCGAGCGCAGGTCGGTCAAACGAATCCGCACGCCGTTGTTCAGGAACGAGAGTTCGCGCATCCGCTTCGCGAGGATGTCGTAGTGATACTCGACCGTGCCGAAAATGGTCGGATCGGCCATGAAGTGCACTTCGGTGCCGCGGTTCTCGGTGTCGCCGGTCACGAGCATCGGCGACACTTCCACGCCGTCCACCACCTCGAGCACGCGGTCCTGCGCAACGCCGCGGTGGAACTCCATGAACCGCTTCTTGCCGTCGCGGCGCACGGTGAGGCGCAGCCAGCTCGACAGCGCGTTCACGCACGACACGCCCACGCCGTGCAGGCCGCCGGACACCTTGTAGCTGTTCTGGTCGAACTTGCCGCCGGCGTGCAGCTCGGTCATCACGATTTCCGCGGCGCTGCGCTTCGGCTCGTGCTTGTCATTCATCTTCACGTCGGTCGGAATCCCGCGGCCGTTGTCGGTCACGGAAATCGAGTTGTCGGCGTGAATCGTCACGTGGATGTCGTTGCAGTACCCGGCCAACGCTTCGTCGATCGAGTTGTCGAGCACCTCGAACACGAGGTGGTGCAGACCGGTGCCGTCAGACGTGTCGCCGATGTACATCCCGGGGCGCTTGCGCACCGCTTCCAGACCTTCGAGGATCTGGATCGATGAGGCGCCGTAGCTGCTGTTATCGGGTTGCGAATTGTGCTGTTCACTCATGGATATCTTCCGGTTCTGCGAGGCCACTCTAGTGGCGGCGCGGTGCGTTTCAGCGAAGGAAATCGCCGGGCCGCTCCAGTTTCCTGGCCCATCCACGGTGCCGGTCAGGCACCGAAAGGACGGGTTGTCGGTTCGCCATAAAAACGCCAAAGGGGCTTGCCGCCCCCTGGTGTGTGTCTTGATGTCGTGCGCGTCAGATGCGCATCGGCATCACGACATACTTGAACTCGTCGTTCTCGGGCACGGTAATCAGCGCGCTCGAGCTGGCGTCGCCGAGGCTCACCTGCACGGTGTCGACCTTCAGGTTCGCGAGCACGTCGAGCAGATACGTGACGTTGAAGCCGATGTCGACGGTATCGCCCTGGTAGGCGATTTCGAGTTCTTCCTGCGCCTCTTCCTGATCGGCGTTGGTCGACATGATCTTCAGCTGGCCCGGCGCGATGATGCAGCGCACGCCCTTGAACTTGTCCGAGGTCAGGATGGCCGCGCGCTGCAGCGAACGCTGCAGTTCTTCACGGCCGATCTCGAACGTGTTCTTGTGCGCCTTCGGGATCACGCGCTGGAAGTCGGGGAACTTGCCCTCGACGAGTTTCGACACGAGCTCGACCTGGCCGAACGTGAACTTGGCCTGGGTTTGCGCGATGTCGATGGTGACGGTGTCGTCGATGTCCTCGAGCAGGCGCTGCAGCTCGAGAATCGTCTTGCGCGGCACGATGACTTCCTGGCGGCCGAACGTGCCGCCTTCGAGCTTCATCGACGAGAACGCGAGGCGGTGGCCGTCGGTGGCCACGGCCATCAGCTGGTCGCCGTCGACGACGAGCAGCATGCCGTTCAGGTAGTAGCGGATGTCCTGCTGCGCCATCGCGAAGTGGACCATGCCGAGCAGCTGGCGGAACGACTTCTGCGGGACGGTGAGCGTGGCGCCGAAATCCTTCGCCTGTGCGACGGTCGGGAACTCGTCGGCCGCCAGCGTCTGGAGTGCGAAACGGCTCTTGCCCGATTGAACGGTGAGGCGCTTGTCGGCGAGCGACAGCGTGACCTGGCCGTCAGGCATCGCGCGCAGGATGTCGAGCAGCTTGCGCGCCGCGACGGTGGTCGCGACCTGGTCGCCGCCGACGCCGAAATCGGCGCGCGTGGTGATCTGCAGCTCCAGGTCGGTCGACAGGAATGAAACGTCCGGGCCGTTCTTGGTGATCAGCAGGTTGGCGAGGATCGGCAACGTATGGCGGCGTTCGACGATGCCGCTGACCGTTTGCAGCGGCCTGAGGAGGGTGTCTCGTTCGGTCTTGACCAGTTGCATAGAGTTCCTTCGTTGAGTAACGGCCTGCAGCGCAGCAGCCTCGCAGCGCCCCGCCGGCCGGGCTCTTGGCCCGCCACCACCGGGGCGGTCAAACCAGTATTGTGCCTCAAAACCGAACCGCCCCCCTTAAATTGGGGCGGAGGCCGAATTATCAAGCGCGCCGCGCGCTCAGCCCTTCAGCGTTTGTTCCAGCACGTGCAGCTCGTGGTTGAGCTGCGCGTCCTTGCTGCGCTCGTCGGCGATCTTGCGCACCGCGTGCAGCACGGTGGTGTGATCGCGCCCGCCGAACAGCTCGCCGATTTCCGGCAGGCTCTTCTGCGTGAGTTCCTTCGCGAGATACATCGCAATCTGTCGCGGCCGCGCGATGTTCGCGGGGCGCTTCTTCGAGTACATATCCGCGACCTTGATGTTGTAGAAGTCGGCGACGGTCTTCTGGATGTTCTCGACCGAAATCTGCCGGTTCTGCACGGTCAGCAGGTCCTTCAGCGCTTCCTTGGTCAGCTCGATCGAGATCTCGCGGCCGTGGAACTTCGAATACGCGAGGATCTTGCGCAGCGCGCCTTCGAGTTCGCGCACGTTCGAGCGCAGGTGCTTCGCGACGAAGAACGCGACGTCTTCCGACAGGTTCACGCCTTCCGACTGCGCCTTGCGCATCAGGATCGCGACGCGCATTTCCAGCTCGGGCGGCTCGATCGCGACGGTGAGGCCCGAGTCGAAGCGCGAGATCAGGCGATCGTCAATGCCCGAGATTTCCTTCGGATACGTGTCGCTGGTGATGATCACCTGCGCCTTGTTCGCGACCAGCGCCTCGAACGCGTAGAAGAATTCCTCTTGCGTGCGCGACTTGCCGGAGAAGAATTGAATATCGTCGATCAGCAGCAGGTCGAGCGAATGGTAGTAGCGCTTGAAGTCGTCGAACGCCTTGCGCTGGTACGCCTTCACCACGTCGGACACGTACTGTTCCGCATGGATGTAGCGGATCCGCGCGCCGGCCTTGTCGAGCAGCAGCTGGTTGCCGATCGCGTGGATCAGGTGGGTCTTGCCGAGGCCGACGCCGCCGTACAGGAACAGCGGGTTGTACGAGATGCCCGGGTTGTCCGCGACCTGGATCGCGGCGGCGCGCGCGAGCTGGTTCGCCTTACCGGTCACGAAGTTGTCGAACGTGAGCACAGGGTTCAGCTTCGAACGCTCGTACATCGAATCGGCTTCGCCGCCGTTCGCGGGTGCGGCACCCGGGCCCGGGCGCCACGTGCGGCGGCCGGCGGCCGCTTCGTGCGCGGGCAGGCTCGGCAGATCGATGTCGGCGTCGTCGGCGTTCAGGTGGTGCGCGGCAGCCGCCGACGGCGTCATCGGCACGTCGGC
>NZ_QOBB01000320.1:0-6354 GCF_024704855.1 Burkholderia sp. HAN2018
ACGTGGATCAGCGCGTCGAGCACGCGCGGGTCGCGCAGCACGCGTGCACGTGCGGTTTCCGCGATGTAATGCCCTTCGGAGACGGAGATCATCGGATCGACGAGGATGTGCGCGTCGACGAGCGCCGCATCGCCCATCTTGCGCGTGCGCAGGTCGTGCACGTCGCGCACGCCCGGCGTTGCCGCGAGCAGCGCGCGGATCTCGGCCGTATCGGTGGTGTCGAGCGCGCGGTCGGAGAGGTCCTGCAACGCGTCATAGCCGAACGTCCAGCCCATGCGCGCGACCATGAAGCCGACGATCGCCGCCGCGATCGGATCGAGCAGCCGCACGCCGGCCAGGCTGCCGACGATGCCGATCGCGACGACGAGCGACGAGGCGGCATCCGAACGCGCATGCCACGCGTTCGCGACGAGCATCGCCGAGCGCACGCGCCGCGCTTCGCGCAGCATGTAGCGAAACAGCGCCTCTTTCGACACGAGCACCGTCAGCGCGACGACCAGCGCGGAAAAATGTACCGCCGGAATGTTTTCGAGATTAACTAGACGGTCGCCGGCCCGCCACAGCATGCCGACGCCGACTGCAATCAGGATTGCGCCGAGAAACAGCGACGCGACGGTCTCGTAGCGGCTGTGCCCGTAATTGTGGTCGGCGTCCGGCGATGCGCCGCTATGCCGATTCGCAACCAGCACGACAAAATCCGAGATCAAATCGGAAATCGAATGCACCCCGTCGGCAATCAATGCTTGCGAATGCGCAATCGTGCCGACGACGATCTGAAATGTCGCAAGCACGACATTCAGCACAATACTGACGAACGTGCTCTTGCGTGCAACCGCGTGCTTATCTGCGCTCTGCGCGTCGCCGGAAAACGTGGACATGAAATATGAGATATCGGTATGCGGTACCCAATTCTATCAAGGGCGCCCCGCGAATCCCGCCAATACCCGTAAATTTCTTATTCAAATCAATCGCTTATGCGAACAGGTCGTATTCCCATTCGCACCCTCGATTATTACATTTTCATGACAACGCCATGCGCGCGGCGACCGCTGAAAACAAAAAAGCCGCGCTCCTGAACGGACACGCGGCTCTTTTGAAGCGCAGGTGACTTAAACAGACGTTTAAATCGCAAACTGTTCGCGGTTCTTGCCCGCGATCCAGCGCGGCGGCTTGCCGCGGCCCGACCACGTCGCGCCCGTTTCCGGATCGCGGTATTTCGCGGCGACGCCAGCGCGCGGACGGCCAACCTTGCCTGCCTTCGCGCGGCTGAGACCGAGTTCGGCGAGCGAAAAGCCGTAGTCGGCAATTTTCTGCTTCACGTCATTCAGCACTTCAGCGTATTCACGCGACTTCGCTTCTTCGATTTGCTTCTCCAGCTTCTCCCGCTGGGCCAGCAGGTCCTTGTAAGAAGACATAGTTTCCCTTTCTATCTGACTAATGGCGCCGGTCTGCAGCCAGCTCACCATTCATGAAATATATGTGCCTCGGATTTTCGAAGGCAGAGATTAGCACAAAAAAGATTTGATAGAAGCGAGATTCATGAAAATACCGAGATCAATTGAAATTCACTCGTGTCATTTTGACCGGCCGCGGCCTTTTCTCAAATTTTTACGTTCCTACACAGAGATTAGGACATTAGCCATTGGCTATTAGGTCTATCAACATACGCAATTACCCTGCATTCGGAAAAATAGAAGCTTTCATCGGACGACAGTTTTACGAAAATCGGACGGCGCCGCACGCTAAACGGACAAACCGCAGACAAGCCGGCACCGCGGCGTCACGTCACATCCCGCGCGCACGCAATCAGCCGCTTGCGCAACGCGCCCGCGTCGGCCAATGGCGTATCGAACGGCGTGCGCACACGGCGGCCGTCGTGTCGCCAGTCGGCGCCGTGACGATCGACGCCGAGCAATTCGAGCCCGTCGCGGCGCGCCGCGCCGCCGTCGTACGCGTCCCATAACGCCTGTTCCTCGTCGAAGGCAAGCGGCGGCAGCGCATCGAGATGCGTGCCGTCGACCCAGCCCATGCGCCCGAAACCGCCGATATAGCGCAGCCGCTCGACGTCGAGCGCCCAGAACGTGAAATCGCCGAGCGCCAGATAGCGCGCGGCGTCCGGCTCGTAGCGCAGGTAGCGCGCGGTGACGTGCGGATCGTCGCCGAGCGGCACGAACCGGCCGAGCAGCGTCGCGCGCTCGGCGTTCAGCACGTCGCCGCCGGACGCGTCGACGACGAGGAAGCCCGCGCGCGGATCGGCGGCCAGGTTGCGCGTGTGCTCCGCGAGGCCGCTCACGAGGATCACCGGACGATGGCTTGCATCGGGTGCAAACGGAACGACCGTCGGATACGGGAAGCCCTGCGGATCGCGCGCATGGGTGGCGAGCGTGCCGAGCGCGCAGCGGTGCAGCAGATGCAGGGCGAGAGCGGGATCGATGTTCAAGAGGACTCCTGCGGTCGAAGGGCGGCGCGCCGGGCACGCCATGCGCTTCGATGTTACCCGCGGGCGCGGTACGCCGCGCATCGGCCGAACGGCCAATGCGGCGAATACCGGGCACCAAGACCGCCCGATCATCGGCCAAGCGGCCATCGCCCGGCAGGATCGTAAGCGGTTCGATAGAATCGGACGGGTCCGACGGGCGCCGCGTGCGTCCGCGCATTTCCTTTGACGAGCCTTTCCGTGTCCGAATCCTCCTCCCCCGAATCGTCGTCCCCGTTCGCCGCGCCGCCCGACGCGCATCGCGTGCTGCCGCTGCCGGCCCGCCAGCGCGCGCGCACGGCATCGATGGCGCTGTTCTTCGTCGCCGGCATGATGTACGCGTCCTGGGGCGTGCACGTGCCGACCGTGCGCGACAAGTTCGCGCTGAGCCCCGGCCTGCTGTCGATCGCGCTGTTCGCGGTCGCCGGCGGCTCGATCGCCGCGATGCTGACCATCGCGCGCTGGATCACCCGTGTCGGCTCGCGCACCGCGTGCCTCGCCGGCGGGCTCGTGATGTCCGCGTGCGCGGCGCTGATCCTCGTCGTGCCCGACTACTGGATGCTGCTCGCGGTGCTCGCGCTGTTCGGTTTCTCGATGGCCACGCTCGACGTCGCGATGAACGCCGAAGCCAGCGCCGTCGAGATCGCGCTCGGCAAGCCGATCATGTCGTCGCTGCACGGGATGTTCAGCATCGGCGGGATGGCAGGCGCGGCCGCCGGCGGCGCGCTGCTGTCGGCCGGCATGGCGCCGGTCGCGCATCTCGCGCTCGCGGCAGCCGTGAGCGCCGCGGTGCTCGTGGCCGCCAGCCCGGCCGTGTTGCCGCACGTGCCGCACCACGAACACGCGCATGGCGGCGGCAACCGCTGGCGCTCGCCCGCGTTGTGGATGCTCGGCGGCATCGCGCTGATCGCACTGGTCGCCGAAGGCGCGATGTACGACTGGGCGACGGTCTACATGCGCGACGTCGTCGCGGCGAGCCCCGCGCTCGCGAGCGCCGCGTATGCGGCATTCTCGGGCGGGATGGCCATCGCGCGCTTCGCGGGCGACGCCGTGCGCGCGCGCTTCGGCGCGCCGCAGCTCGTATTCGCGAGCGCGTCGCTCGCATGCGCGGGGATGATCGGCGCGCTGCTGCTGCCGAACCCGGCCGCGGTGCTGACCGGCTTCACGCTGATGGGCCTCGGCCTCGCGAACATGATGCCCGTGCTGTTCGCGGCCGCCGCGCGCGTGAAAGGCATCCATGCGGCCGAAGGGCTCGCGCACGTGGCGGGGCTCGCGTATTTCGGGCTGTTGTTCGGGCCGGTCGTGATCGGTGCGGTCGCGCAGGCCGCGAACCTGACGATCGGCCTGTCGGTCGTCGCGCTGTGCGCGGCGCTCGTCGCGCTGGTCGCGCCGAAGGTGCTCGCGCACCTGAAGATCTGACGGTGCGGCGCTCGCCGCGCCGAACGGCCAAAGAGAAACAAAAAGAAAACGCGCATGCGTTGCCGCATGCGCGTTTTCACCCCTTCTGTTGACCGCCTGTTGCGTTACATCTTCACTTCGTCGAGCAGCGACTTCTTGCCGCCCTTGTAGTTGTACAGCGAGATCACGCCGTGCTGCAGGTCGCCCTTCGAGTCGAAGGTCGTCGTGCCGATCACGCCCGAGTAGTTCGTCGCCGGCATCGCCGCGAGAATCTTCGCCGGATCCGTCGAGTTCGCGCGCTTCATCGCGTCGACGATGATGTACACGGCGTCATACGTGAACGGTGCGTAGATCTGGATCGGCTGGCCGAAACGCTTCTCGTACTTCGCCTTGAACGCTGCGCCGCCCGCCATCTTCTCGAGCGAGGCACCGGCTTCCGAGCACACCACGTTGTCGGTCGCGTCGCCGGCCAGGTCGGCCAGCTTTTCCGTGCACACGCCGTCGCCCGCGAAGATCTTCGCGCGCAGGCCGAGCTGCTTCGCCTGTTTCGCGAACGGGCCGCCGGTGGCGTCCATGCCGCCGTACATGATCGCGTCCGGGTTCTCGCCCTTGATCTTGGTCAGAATCGCGCGGAAGTCGACCGCCTTGTCGTTCGTCGCGTCATGCGACATCACCTTCAGGCCGAGCGCCTTGGCCTTCTTCTCGAACTCGTTCGCGAGACCCTGGCCGTAGGCGGTCGAATCGTCGACCACCGCCACGCTCTTGATGCCCTTCGAGTGCGCGTAGTTCGCGAGTGCCGGGCCCTGCTGCGCATCGGTGGCCACCACGCGGTACGTGGTCTTGAAGCCCTGCTGCGTGTAGGCCGGGTTCGTGGCCGACGGCGAGATCTGCACGATGCCCGCATCGCTGTAGATCTTCGAGGCCGGGATCGACGTGCCCGAGTTCAGGTGGCCGACCACCGCGACGACCTTGTCGTCGACGAGCTTCTGCGCAACCTGCGTGGCCTGCCGCGGGTCGGCCGCGTCATCCTGCGGGTCGAGTTGCAGCGTGATCTTCTGGCCGCCGACCGTAAGACCCTTCGCGTTGATTTCCTCGACGGCGAGACGCGCGCCGTTTTCGTTGTCCTTGCCCAGGTGTGCAATGCCGCCCGTCAACGGCGCGACGTGGCCGATCTTGACGACTTGATCGGCTGACGCGTTGCTTGCAGCTGCAGCGCACAGCATCGCTGCGGCGGTGATCGGCAACAGCTTTTGCATCTTGATATTCATGTAAGTCTCCAGTTCGGTCCCAAAAAACGCCATCGCCCGGTGCCCCGCTGCCATCCCTGTGTTTGCAATCACTGGACGATTCGCCGGATGCATCGTTCATGCACTTGGCCTCAAGCACGTGAAAACTGCCGCTTTTAGCGGCCGCCCGTCCGTACTTGCGCGCAAGTGTAGGTGATCAAATTAATTTGTGGGACTTTTTTGGGGTAGTGGTAACACTACCGATATGCGCACTTTGGAACGACTACTCGAATATCGCTGCAAGCCCCGCCGGATAAGGGTTTCCGCTAATTCCCGAGGCTTCACCGAAAGGTCGCTTCAACGCATTCCCGGGGCATTTCGATTCGGTATTTTGTGCCCGGGATCATTGAATGAAACGCGCGTGACAACGCGCGTTTCGTCGTCCGGCATGAACGATTCAGGCAGCCGCCGCACGCCATTCTGCATCGAGCGCGGCGACGAGCTGCGACGTCGTCAGCGCATCGCCGCGCCGCCGCGCGAGCGGCGCGCCCTGCCCGGCCCACAGCGACAGGTAGTCGCCGTCGTTCGCGCGCGCGGCGGCCTGGCGCAGCGGCTGCGTCAGCGCGTTCTGCACCGGATACGGCGCGACGTCGGCCACGCGCTCGCCGAGCCGCGCCATCAGCGTATTGCGCAGCCCGCGCGCATGGCGGCCGGTGATCGCGCGCGTGACCTGCGTCGACGTATCGGTGCTCGCGAGCAGGCGCGCCTTCCAGTCCGCCGCGATCGCGCTTTCCGTGCAGGTGAGGAACGCGGTTCCGAGCTGCGCGCCCTGTGCGCCGAGCGCAAGCGCGGCCGCGATCCCGCGGCCGTCCATGATGCCGCCGGCGGCGAGCACGGGCAGGCCCGTCGCGTCGACCAGTTGCGGCACGAGCGCGAACGTGCCGATCAGCGCGTCGTCGGCGGAACCGATGAACGTGCCGCGATGGCCGCCCGCCTCGGCGCCCTGCGCGGACAACGCGTCGGCGCCGGCCGCCTGCCATGCGAGCCCCTCGGCCACGTGCGTCGCCGTGCCGATCACGTAGGTGCCGGCGGCCTTCAGGCGCGCGACGTCGGCCGCGTCGAGCACGCCGAACGTGAAGCTTGCAACGGGCACGCGCAGCGCCACCAGCGCATCGAGTTGCGCACGGAAATCCGGCGCGTAGCGCGCGGGCGCGGTGCCCGGCGGCAATCCGAGCGCCGCGTTCAGCGGGTCGA
>NZ_QOBB01000321.1:0-6334 GCF_024704855.1 Burkholderia sp. HAN2018
CGGCCGGCAGCGGCACGCTCCACTGGCCGGTTCGGCCCGCCAGCGCGTAGCCGAGCAGCCCGCGCGTGAGCGGGTACGCGCGCCCGTCGCCGGTCACGAGTTCGACCGACGCGAGTTGCGCGCGCCGCGTGCCGCCGTTGTGCACGCGCAGCACCCAGCCGCCGTTGCTGCGCAGGAGCGCCCAGTCGAGCTGCGGCGCGCCATTGGCGGCCGGCTCGACGAACACCGGAATCGAATAACGCAGCCGGATCGACACGCCGTTGGCCGGTGCCTCGCCGGGCTGCGGCAACTCGTCGATCAGCAGCCGGTAGGTCTGTTCGGTACCGGCTGGCGTACGCGAAGCGCGCACGACGCGGATCAGCTGCTCGGACTGCTTGCCGACCTCGATCAGCGGCGGGCTGGCGAGCAGATCCTGGGTGGGCGTCAACGCATCCTGGCCATTGGCCTGATCCCAGCGGAACACGCGCACCTGCCCGTACACCGGGCGCTCGCCCGGATTGCGCAGTGTGATGCCGGTGGCCGTGTCGTCGGCGCCGAATTCGATCGTGACGGGGGAAATCTGCAGCGACGCGGCGTGCGCGGCACCGGCCGCGCACAGCAGCGCGGCGAGCGTTCGACGTAATGCGGACATGGGAAGCAGCGCCGGTCAGAAGTAGGCGGTTGCGGTGATGGTCGTCTGATAAGTGTCCGGCTTCGGCGTGGCTTGCGTGGGCACCTGGCCGTAGACGGTGAAGGACTGTGCGGACCCCGTGCCGGTGCCGGCCACGGTGTCCGTGCCTTGCGTGTTGCCCCAGATCGTCGTCCGTCCGGCGTCCTGGTAGAGCTGGAAGCCGACCGTCGTCGACGTGTTGCCGGTCGCCGTGCCGGCCATCAGCCGGCTCGCGACGGTCGACCCCGTGACCAGGCCCGCGTCGAGACCGACGTTGTACGGCGTCGTGTTGGTGCAGGTGACGCTCAAGGTCGTCTGCTGGTTGATCGCGGCGGACAGCACGCCGTTCGTGCCGAAGGCCAGCGGGTTCGCCGTGATCGCGCAGTTCGGTTGCAGCGTGAGCGTGACGTTGAAGGTGGCGGTCGACGTGCCGTTCGAATAGACGGCGGCGTCTGCGGCGGGTGTCGAAAGGCCGACTGACAGCGCGAGCGACAATGTGGTGGATACGATGGCGACTTTCACGCAGATCCCTCATCGATCGAATTTTCGTTGGATTTATGCCGCGCTTCGCAGGCCACGGTCTCGCAAATGCTGATACGAACCCGCAATTCTTTCAATATTAAAATCGGCCCTGTTTAATTTTGTTACATCTGAATTGGGTGTTGGGTAAATAAAGCCGGGAAGCATTGCGATTTGTGATTTCAATATGCGAATTGAGTGAAATATTTTCCTGGGATGTAGCAAGCACTTCATGAATCATGCTGGATTCGGGCGTGACTTTTTGCCTGAATTAGCGGGGATGAATCAGCCTGTACGGAATGGTTGATTAATGAATTCGGCGGAATTCAGAGGGCGAAAAATTAATCGTTCAAGGGGATTGAATTGATTCCCGCAATTCGCAAGAGGATTTGATTCTTGTTGAAGCGGGATATACGGATATTCCGGATATCCGGACTGGAAGAACGAATGAAGTGGAATTGACGGTTGAAAACGAACGCGGCCGCATCGAGCGGCCGCGAACGTGTGTCGGCGAGGGGGAGATCCGGCATTCGTCGCCGGCGGACGGCGTGTCGCGATTACGAATTCGCGGCGGCCGGGGCGCGGCGCTGTTGCGCGATCTGCAGGAAGACGAGCGCGAGGCCGGCCGCGGCGATCAGCCCGCCGACGAGCGGCACGGCCGCATACCCGAAGCCCGCCGAGATCGCCGCGCCGCCGGCGGCCGCGCCGAGTGCGTTGCCGAGGTTGAACGCGCCGATGTTGACCGCCGACGCAAGGCCCGGCGCCTCGTGGGCCGCCCGCATCACGCGCATCTGCAGCGGCGGCACGACCGCGAACGTCGCGATGCCCCACACGAGCAGCGTGATGGCGGCGCCGGCATGCGTGCTGGCGAGCACCGGGAACGCGACCATCGTTGCGATCAGCAGCAGCAGGAAACCGATCAGCGTGCCGTCGAGCGAGCGGTCGGCCAGTCGCCCGCCCGCGATGTTGCCGATCGAGAAGCCGACGCCGATCAGCACCAGCATCGCGGTCACGAAGCCGGGCGTGGCGCCGGTCAGGTGCTCGAGCGTCGGTGCGACATACGTGTAGAGCGTGAACATCGCGCCGGCGCCGAGCACGGTCGTCCCGAGCGCGCCGAGCACGACGGGGCGCGTCAGCACCGAGAGTTCGGCGCGCAGGTCGGGCATCTTGCCGGCTTCGCCCTTCGGCAGCGCGGCGAACAGCCCCGCGATCGCAACCAGGCCGAGGCCCGCGGTCGCCGCGAACGACATGCGCCAGCCGATGATCTGGCCGAGCCAGGTCGCGGCGGGCACGCCGCCGACGTTCGCGATCGTGAGACCCATGAACATCGTCGCGACCGCGCTGGCCTGCTTTTCGCGCGGCACGAGGCTGGCCGCGACCACCGAGCCGAGCCCGAAGAAGGCGCCGTGGTTGAGGCTCGTCACGAGGCGGGCGAGCAGCAGCGTCGTGTAGCCGGGCGCGAGCGCCGACAGCAGGTTGCCGATCGTGAAGATCGACATCAGCGCGATCAGCGCCGAGCGGCGCGACCAGCGCGCGAGCAGCAGCGTCATCAGCGGCGCGCCGACCATCACGCCAATCGCGTAAGCACTGATCAGCATGCCGGCTTGAGGAATCGACACGTGCACGCCTTCGGCGATCACCGGCAGCAGGCCCATCGGCGAGAACTCGGTCGTACCGATGCCGAATGCACCGGCGGCGAGTGCCAGCAGCGGCAGCGCGGCGCCGCCGCCCGGGCGGGAAGGAGAGGAAGTCGTGGGGTTCACGCGATGTGCTCCTGTAATCGAGAAACAACGGCACGAGGCCATTGAGGACAGTGCGAAGTGTGCCTGCTTCACTTTTGCGGAAAAAGCCGTATCCGGACGAAATTATCTTGATTTCATTTCAACAATGCAGCGTACAGCGAAACCGGCAGGCGGCGCGGGTGAACGAGCGGAGGGCTCTTGTGAAAGCGGGTTGTAAAGATGGGTGAGTGACGCTCGACCGGGAGAGCGCGATCCGTGGGCGGTTCGACGCGGACGGATGCCCGTTTCGCCCTTTTTCGCCCGGTGGGCCGGAAGCCGTCCGCCGCCCGTCCGGCGGCGCGGATCCGGCGGGCCGGCGAGGTGGCGGCCATCGTCCGGCGCGAGCGTCGCGTCACCGCCGGAAACCCTTTGCAGACAAGGCGCGCAGGTAAAAAAAGCCCCGGCCACAGGGGGACCGTGACCGGGGCAGAAACGCATCCTCTCTTTGGCACGAGGGTGGGATGCGCGCGAAGTATATTTCGACGCATGACGATTCGAACCGGCGTTAAACGGCTGTTTTGGGTGTCAATTTAAAAACACCGGCGCTGCGGCGCCTTCCGTCGGCGTTTTGAAAGATGTTTAGCGGAAGCGATGCTGGTGATTAGTACGTCAGGCCAGCCGAACCGGCGTTTTGACGAAGAGGTATCCGGTCTTGGATCGACGGGGCGAATTCGGCCGCCCGATCGTAGGCCGGGCGCGTCTTCGGTCGAATTGCGTCCGGTCAGTTCGCTTCGCCAGCCGCATCGCGCACGGCCGCCAGAAACCGCGCGACGACGGGCGACGGCGGCACGGCGGCGCCGTCGAACACGAACTCGATGTCGAAGCGGCTCGCGAGTTCGTCGAGCGCGACGAGCCGGACCGTGTGCGGGCAGGTCGGCGACGCGCTTTCCGGCACGAACGCACAGCCCATTCCGGCCGCGACGAGGCCGATCAGCGTCGGGATGTCGCTGCCGACCTGCGCGATGCGCGGCGTGAAGCCAGCCTGCCGGCACTGCGCCATCAGGAACCGGTGATGCGCGGCGGAGCGCTGCGCGTCGAACCACACGAACGGCTCGTTCGCGACGTCGGCCAGCGTGCGCGGCGCGGTGAAGCGTCCGCCCGGCGGCGCGGGCATCGCGAGCACGAAGCGGTCGCTCAGCAATCGGACGCCGGACAGGTGCGGCGCCTCGTCGCGACGCCACGCCATGATGCCGCCGTCGAGCTGGCCGCGCACCAGCGCGTTCGCCTGTTCGGCCGACAGCATCGGCGCGATCGACAGCTTGACGTCCGGGCAGGCATCGCGAAACGCCCTGAGGACGTTCGCGACGACAGGCAACGGCAGGCAGTTCGGCAACGCGCCGAGCCGGAGTTCGCCCAGCTGGCCGGCCGCGCTGCGCAGCGCGCGCTCACGGCTGTCCTGCAATGTCGCGAGCAGGCCGGTCGCATCCTGCAGGAAGCTCGTGCCGGCCGCCGTGAGCGTGACGCCCGTTGCGCGGCGGACCAGCAGCGGCGTGCCGATCGCGTCCTCGAGTTCGCGGATCTGTCGCGACAGCGCGGGCTGGACGATGCCGGCCGCACGGGCGCCCGCCATCACGCTGCCGGCTTGTGCGACGGCGACGAAGTAGCGCAGGTGACGCAATTCGATCTGGCGCATGCGGTATCCGTTCTGGTTCGTTGATATACCTGTGAAGCATAGCAAGTGCCATACGATGGTATTGGAAAGCATGGAGAGCCTGCCGTACGATGGCCGTCATCGCCGCTCGCCCTCGCAGGTCGCGTGCGCTTCTTCCGTGCGTTTCTTCCGTTCGCTCCGTTCCCATTGGTTCCGTCCCCATGCCGCTTCATATCCCGACTCCCTATATCCGCTCGCAAATCGCGTCCCGCCGGCTCGGCAGGACCATCCGGCTGAAGCTCGATGCGCTGCAGCCGTCGGGCTCGTTCAAGCTGCGCGGCATCGGTGCCGTCTGCGAAGCGCGGCACGCGGCCGGCGCGCGGCGGTTCGTGTCGTCGTCGGGCGGTAACGCGGGCATCGCGGTCGCCTATTGCGGCCGCGAACTCGGCGTGCCGGTACGCGTCGTCGTGCCGGAAAGCGCATCGGCCCGCGCCCGCGAGCTGATCCGTGTCGAGGGCGCGGAGCTGATCGTGCACGGCCCGAGCTGGGCCGAGGCGAACGCGTTCGCGCAGTCGACGCTCGGCGAGCACGATGCGTTCGTGCACCCGTTCGACGACCGCGCGCTGTGGCAGGGCCACGCGACGATGATCGACGAGATGGCGGCGGCCGGCCCGAAGCCCGACGCGGTCGTGCTCGCGGTCGGCGGCGGCGGGCTGCTGTGCGGTGTGCTGGAAGGGCTGGCGCGCAACGGCTGGCACGACGTGCCGGTGGTCGCGGCCGAAACGGAAGGCGCCGACTGCTATGCGCGCTCGCTCGCGCAGGGGCGCCCGGTCGAATTGCCGGCGATCACGAGCATCGCGACGTCGCTTGGCGCGAAGCGGCCGTGCGACGCGGCGGTCGAATGGGCGACGCGGCACGAGATTCATCCGGTCGTCGTGTCCGACGCCGATGCGGTGGCCGCGTCGCTGCGCTTCGTCGACGAACACCGGATCGTCGTCGAGCCCGCCTGCGGTGCCGCGCTGGCTGCGCTCGAGCGGCCGGTGCCCGTGCTCGCGTCGGCGACGGATATCGCCGTGATCGTCTGCGGCGGCGTGACGGCGACCGTCGAGCAGTTGCAGACGCTGCGCGCAACGTTGCGGTAGGCGGGGCGGCCGTCGAGCGCGGCGAACGCGGCGAACGCGGCGAATGCGTGCATGGCCGCGTATTCCCGCTGCGAAGTGTCGGAGCAATGCCGGCTACGCAACGGACAGGCAGCCGGCAGCGTGGAAATTCATGCGAGGAACGACGGGAAGGGTGCGTATCGTCGCGCTGCGCCGGTTACGGCCGGGCGCGGCGATACGGGGGGCCGGTCAGTTGGCGGCCGGTGCGCTCGCGCCGGACGGTGCGGACGAGGCGACAGGATTGGCCGCGGCAGGCGCGGGTGCCGAGCTCGAGGGCGCCGATGCCGATACGGGGGCAGATGCGGTGGGCACGTGCGCAGGTGCGGCCGGTGCCGGCGTCGCAGCGGCGGTTGGGGAAGCGGCGGGCGCCGATGCGGCGGCGGGTGTCGATGCCGGACTGGAAGCGGAAACAGGCGCGGAAGCCTGCACGGGCGTTGAGGCCGGTGTGGATGCCGCCCCGGACGCCGTTGCAGGTGCCATCGCCGGTGCGGGCGTCGACGCGGTAGCAGGAGCCGGTGCTGCACCCGCACCCGCACCCGCACCCGCACCCGCACCCGCACCCGCACCCGCACCCGCACCCGCACCCGAACCCGAACCCGAACCCGAACCCGAACCCGAACCCGAACCCGAACCC
>NZ_QOBB01000322.1:0-6248 GCF_024704855.1 Burkholderia sp. HAN2018
CGGTCTTCGCCGCACGCATGGCGGCCGCCCGCGCCGCGTCGGCATTGCCGGCGCCGCGCGCGACGCCGGGTTCCGCCAACGCGGCCCCGGCGGCCAATGCAGCCAATACCGTCCAGCCCGCGACGCCGCCCGGCCAGCAGGATCCCGAGTCGATCCGCCGCGCGGCTCTCGCGTTCCTGCAGCAACAGATCGCGGGCCTGCCCGGCAAGACCACCGCGACGGTCACGACCGCGTTTCCGCGCGGGCTCGCCGCATGCACGACGCTCGAGCCGTTCATGCCGACCGGCGCGCGCCTGTGGGGCCGCACGACGGTCGGCGTGCGCTGCGCGGGCGAGCGGCCGTGGACCGTCTATCTGCAGGCGAAAGTGACCGTGCAGGCCACCTATTACGTCGCCGCGCGCCAGATCGCGCCCGGCGAGCCGCTCTCCGCGGCCGACCTGGTCGCCCGCGACGGCGACCTGACGGTGCTGCCGCTCGCGGTGATCACCGATCCGGCGCAGGCGATCGGCTCGACCGCGCTCGCGCGCATCTCGGCCGGGCTGCCGCTGCGGCAGGACCTGCTGAAGAGCGCGGCGTCGGTGTCGGCCGGCCAGACGGTGCGGGTCGTCGCGGCCGGGCCCGGTTTCACGATTTCGGCCGAGGGCAGCGCGCTGGCGAATGCCGCGCCCGGCCAGTCGGTCAGGGTGCGGATGGCGGCGGGCCAGATCGTCACGGCGATCGTCAAGGACGCCGGCACCGTGGAGATTCCGCTGTAGGAACGGATCCAGCGGCAAGAATGTAAAGAATTGTTTATTCGGAGCATTTCGGGCTCGCGATGCTAAAGTTCGGGCCGACCCGGCCGTTATCTGGGTCAAACCGAACAGGAAACCCATCGTGAAGATCGATTCCACTCCGAACCCGAGCCCCCTGGCGCCGACCGGCAACGGCGCGACCCGTGCGCCATCCGGCACGGCCTCGTCTTCGTCCGCGCAGGCGGCCGACGCAGGGTCGACCGGCGGCGACACGACCGTGAACCTGTCGGGTCTGTCCGGCCAGTTGCGTTCGGTATCCGCGTCCGGCAACGCCGATATCGACACGGGCCTCGTCCAGTCGATCAAGGACGCGCTGAACAACGGCACGTTGACGATCGATGCGAACAAGATCGCCGACGGCGTATTGAATACCGCCCGCGAGCTGCTGCAGCAGCAGCGCCCGGGCAACTGAAGCCGGCCTCGCGGCCGGTCCCCCGGTCTCCCGGTTTGCCGGCGCGCCCAACCCGCGCCGGCGCGACGAGCATGACGCGATGAGAGAAGAGCTGCTGGCCACGGTCAACGACGAACACGCGACGGTCGAGGCGTTCGCGTCCCTGCTCGCCTACGAGGAAAAGGCGCTGACGATGGCCCAGCCGCTCGAGATGCTGCCCGGGATCGTCGAGAAGAAGAGCGAGCTGATCGACCGGCTCGCGCAGCTCGAACGCACGCGCGACACCCAGCTTTCCGCGCTCGGCTTTCCGGCCGGCAAGAAGGGGATGGACCAGGCCGCCGAGCGCGATGCGCGCCTCGCCGGCCGCTGGCAGCTGCTGCAACAGGCCGCCGAACGCGCGCGCCAGGCCAATGCGAACAACGGGATGCTGATCCGGATCCGGATGGACTACAACGAGCGCGCGCTCGCGGTACTGCGCTCGGCGCCCGCGCCGGCCGGCGTCTATGGCCCCGACGGGCGCGTGTCGGCGCTCATGCGCTGAAGCACTGACTGACCAACTGACTGACCGGCAGCGGCGCCGCTGCCTTCCCTGCCGCACCTCGCAGCAGCTCGTAGTACCTCGCAGCACCTCGCCGCCATTCGCGGCCTCCCGCATTTCGACAGACCGGGCTCGAACCCGGCACTCACGGTCCCTTCCGATACACGGCTGCGCAACCGCGCCGCCGTCCCGTCACAACAATCAGAAGAGGGCCGCATGCCATATTTCCGCATTCCGTTTTCGTACCGCAGCGCCGCCGTTTCCGCCACCGCGGCGCTGGGCGCCGCATTGACGCTTTCCGCCGCGCAGGCCGCCGGTGCCGCACCGCTGCCCGTGCCGACTGGCGACATGTCGCTGTCGCCGGCCGGCCCCGACATCGTGCCGCCGGCCGCCCCGGGTACGCCCGGCGCGACGCCGCGCGCGTCGCGCCGCGGGTCCGACACCTACACGTACCTGCGCTGCTGGTACCGGATCGACGCGGATCCGCTGAAGCCGGCCGCGACCTACGAATGGGCGCGCGACCCCGCCGGCGGCGACTGGTATCGCGTGTCCGGCTACTGGTGGGCGGACGGCATCGCGCAGTGGAAGAACATGTTCTACAGCACGACGACGCAGGACACGCTCGCCGACGTGTGCCGCAAGACGCTGGCCGCGAAAGGTATCAGGTCCGACCTCGTGCAGGCGGTCGCGGCAAACAACGCGCTGTCGTTCAACTACACGGTGTGGACCGTCGACGCCGCGCAACAGGACGCACGCGTCAACAAGCTGATCGTGTTCGGCGACAGCCTGTCCGACACGCAGAACATGTTCAACGCGAGCCAGTGGAAGCTGCCGAACGGCACGAGCTGGCAGGCGGGGCGCTTCAGCAACGGCCCGGTGTGGGCCGAATATCTCGCGAACGCGCTGCGGCTGCCGTTCTACAACTGGGCGATCGGCGGCGCGGCGACCGACCAGTACCTCGTCGTGCCGGGCCTCGTGCAGCAGATCGACTCGTGGCGCGAATACATGGATCGCGCGCCGGACTACCGGCCCGCCAACACGCTGTTCGCGGTGTTCGCGGGCGGCAACGACCTGGTGAACTACGGGCGCTCGCCCGAGCAGGCGGCGAATGCGGTGCGCGACAGCCTCGAGCGGCTCGCCGCGGCCGGCGCGACGCGGATCATGCTCGTCACGCTGCCGGACGTGTCGCGCGCACCGGTGTTCGCGACGCGCACCGACACGGCGAGCGTCGCCGCGCAGGTGAAGGACTACAACCGGCGCCTCGCCGACGCGGCCGCCGCGCTGCGCGCCCGTTACGGCGCGACGCTGCGGCTCGAGGTGTTCGACGCGTACGCGCTGTTCGACGACCTGCTGAGCCATCCGGCCCAATACGGCTTCGACGACGCGAAGCGCGCATGCCTCGACATCCCGAAACCGTCGTCGCTCACCTACCTGAGCGCGCAGACGCCGCGCGCGGACTGCCGCGACCCGGCGCGCTTCGTGTTCTGGGACACGCTGCACCCGACGACACGTACGCACGCGTGGCTCGCCGAGCGGATCGCGCCGTTCGCGCGGGCGCGCCTGCTGAACTGACCGGCGCGGGCGGCGGTGCCTACAGCAGCGGACATGCGGTGACCTGCGTGCCGCGCTCGACGCACAGCCGCTCGTAGTCGCGCAGGTACGCGCGCTCGTCGTCGTCCAGCAGGTCGAGATCGATCAGGTCCCAGTCGTAGCCGACCGTCACGATGTTCTCGAACGTCACGGTATCCGGCTGCGCGTCGTCCTGGCGGATGATCACGATGTTCTCGATCCGCACGCCGCCCTTGCCCGGCAGGTAGATGCCCGGCTCGACGGAAATCACCGCATTCGGCACGAGCCCGTACTGCGCGCCCGGCGCGAACCGCACGCCGCCCTCGTGCACGTGAATCCCGACGCCGTGCCCGGTGCCGTGGCCGAAATCGTGGCCGTGATCGCGGCACACCTGCCGCACGAGCGCATCGACGTCGCCGCCCTTTGCCGTGCTCGGGAAGCGCGTGACGAGCCCCTTGATGCAGGCCTTCAGCGCGACCGTGTAGATCTCGCGCTGCCACGGCTGCGCGACCGTATCCGGGCGCGTCCGGCGCAGCACCACGCGCGTGCAGTCCGTCGCGAAGCCGGCTTCGTAATACGCGCCGCTGTCGAGCAGCACGAGTTCGCCTTCCGTCAGCTCGACGTCGGCGCTCGCCGCCGTGTAATGCGCGAACGCGCTGTTCGCGCCGTTCGCGGCGATCGACGGAAACGTCAGCGCAACCGCCGAACGCGCGGCGTATGCATCGTTGATCGCGCGCGCCAGGTCGTATTCGGTATGGCGCACGCCCGGCTCGCCCGTCTTCGCCCAGCGCATCGTCTCGGCGATCGCCGCGGAACTGCGCGCAAACGCGTCGCGGAACCGGTCGAGCACCGCCGGCGTCTTGCCGGCCCGCATCGCCTCGACCGGGTTGAAATCGGCATGCCGCGCCTGCGGCCACACTCGCTTCACCGCGTCGACGAGCGCGCAGTTCACCGATTCGAAGCCGTAGCACACGTGCTCGACCGCGAACGGCGCGAGAAAGCGCTCGAGCGCCACGACATCGCGCCGGATCACATGCAGCGCCGGATACGACTCGAGCGTGACCTCGCAGCGGTCGCAGCCTTCCGGCAGGAACAACGCCACCTGCCCGCCCACCGCGAACAGGAAGCCGAGGTGCGACGACGCATTCGGGATGTGATAACCGCGGCTGTTCAGCAGATACGCGAGGTCGTCCGATGCGCAGGTGAAGAAGGCGGTCCTGCCGTCCGGCGCGCCGGTATGCGCGGCGAGCTTGCGGTTCAGCGCGTCGAGGTTCTGCGCGACGCTCAGGCCGGTCATCGCTTCCGGCACCTCGAAGATCGGCCGCTCGACGACCCAGCCCGGCAACGCGATCGCGAGATCGATCTCGCGATCGGCGAGACTCGTCCAGTCGAGCGACGCGGCCTGCGTCTGCTCGAACAGGCGATCGCGCTGCGCGACGCTGATCCGCCGCGCGTCGTAGCCGACCCGTGCGAGCCGGCTCCCGTGCGCGACCAGCCAGTCGGCCATCGCCTGCCAGATCGTCACGTTCATCCCGAGCTTCTCGATGCGCACGCGCGCCGGATCGCACTGCTGCTCGGCCTGCAGGTGATAACGACCGTCGACGAACAGCACGAACGGCGGCACGCCGAGCGCCTGCGCGGTCGCCGCGCTCAGGAAGATCCCGCAGCCGGCCGAACCGTCGAAGCCCGACAGCGCATAACGCGGGTTGTTGCTGCGCGGCAGGTACTCGGTCACGTACTCGTCCTGCGACGTGACCAGTACCGCGTCGAGCCGCGCGGCGTCGAGCAGGCGCGACAGGCCCGCCTGCGTGTCGACGACGGACGCGTCGTACGGGGGAAGGCCGGAGAAGCTGTATTTCAGTCGATCGATCATCGGAAGCCCGTTATGCATTGTTGTCGGCGGCCGGCGGTGACGCGGCGGGGTACAGGCCCAAAGCAGGCTTGAAGCAGGCCTGACGCGGCCCGGCGCCGCTGCACGGTCGACGCTCGACCCGGCGCGGCACGACGCCGGGCCGCCGTACCGTCCCGGCGGCAGGCCCTTAAAAAAATTTTCGTCTCACTTAACTTTTTTTGATGCGCGCGACAGAATCTAGAGCACGCTGAAATCGAGGTCAAGCTGAAATTTTCGTAGGGCTAAAATCGGCATGACGCTTGCGGATCCCTGCACAGCGGGCGTTCGTCCGGCGGCACCGCGCGGTACAATGCGCCGGCATCGCCGCCCCGGCGGCCGTGCTTCGTGCGGTGCGCGGAATTCCCTGTCCGGCGACTGCACCGCCCGTCCGCCCGCCTCCCGATTCGTTGCCGCGAAAGAGATTCATGGATTCAGACATCATGCGTATCGGCCAGCGCATTCGCCGCCTGCGCCGGGAAGCGAAGAAGACGCTGCTGGAAGTCGCGACCGAAGCGAAACTGTCGGTCGGGTTCCTGTCCCAGGTCGAGCGCCATCTCACGGGCATCTCGCTGTCGTCGCTCGTCAACGTCGCGAAGGCGCTCGACGTGCCGCTCGGCGCGCTGATCGACCAGCCGCGCCAGGCGCAGCCCGATTCGCACGAGGGCAGCCGCAAGGCGTACGCGCTCGACGCCACGTCGCAATGGTACGAACGCCTGTCCACCACGTTCGACGGCAGCCAGATCAACGCGCTCAAGGTGCGGATGATGGAAGGCTACCGCTCGGAATGGGTGGCGCACGGCGGCGACGAATTCGTGTACGTGCTGGCCGGCCGGATCTGCTTCACGATCGGCAGGAAGAACTACCCGCTGTCGCCCGGCGACTCGCTGCACTTCGACGCGCGCAAGCGGCATCGGGTCGCCAACGTGGGCGACGGGCCGGCCGAGGTGATCGCGGTCGGCACGCTGCCGCTGTTCGACGACCGTCGCGCCGGGTTCGTGTCCGCGACGATGGACACCGCGAAACCGGCCCCCGTCGCGCGCGCCGCGGCGGGCGAACCGCGCACGGGCC
>NZ_QOBB01000323.1:0-6201 GCF_024704855.1 Burkholderia sp. HAN2018
CCGGTGCCGCCGGCGTGCCGGCCGCACGGTAACCCGGAGCGACGCCATGTCAGCCTCCTCCCCCCTCTCCCCGACCGCCGGCGGTCCGTTCGCGGCCGGGTATGCCGCGTTCGGCGACTGGGCCCGCACCGACGGCGCCGCGTGGCTCTACCTGTTCAAGGCACTGCTCGCGGCCTTCATCGCGCTCGGCGTGTCGATGCGGCTCGACCTGCCGGCGCCGAAAACGGCAATGACGACCGTCTTCATCGTGATGCAGCCGCAAAGCGGCGCCGTGCTCGCGAAAAGCTTCTATCGGGTCGCCGGCACGATCTTCGGGCTCATCGCGACGCTCACGTTCGTCGGGCTGTTCCCGCAGCAGCCGCAGCTGTTCCTGCTGGCGATCGCCCTGTGGATCGCGCTGTGCACCGCCGGCGCCGCGCGCAACCGCAACTTCCGCAGTTACGGCTTCCTGCTCGCCGGCTATACGACCGCGCTGATCGGCCTGCCCGCGTCGCAGCACCCGGATGGCGCATTCATGAGCGCGATGACGCGGGTCTCCGAAGTCATCATCGGGATCGTGTCGGCCGGCGTCGTCAGCGCGCTCGTGTTTCCTCGGTACACGGGCGAGCAGATGCGCACGACGGTGCGCAAGCGCTTCGGCAGCTTCGTCGACTACGTCGCGTCGGCGCTGTCGGGCCAGCTCGACCGCGCGCACATCGAGACCATCCATACGCGCTTCGTCGCCGACGTGGTCGGCTTCGAGGCCGCGCGCAGCATGGCCGTGTTCGAGGATCCGGACACGCGCATGCGCAGCGGTCGCCTCGCGCGGCTGAACAGCGAATTCATGAGCGCGTCGAGCCGCTTTCACGCGCTGCACCAGCTGATGAACCGGCTGCACGCGGCCGGCGCGCAGGCCGCGATCGATGCAATCGAGCCGTATTTCCGCGAGATCGCGCCGCTGCTCACGCGCAATGGCGAACCCGTGCGCACGTCGATCGACGCCGCGCACTCGGCCGAGCAACTGCTCGCATGGCGCGACGCGCTCCCGCGCCGTATCCGCGCGACACGCGCGGAACTCGAAACGCAGCCCGACTTCCCGCTGCTCGACTTCGATACCGCCGCCGAACTGCTGTACCGCTTCATCACCGACCTGCAGGAATACGCGGCGACCTATGCGTCGCTCGCGACCGCGACGCACGAGCGCGAACGCTGGATCGAACGCTACGAGCCGCGCACCAACAAAACGGCCGCCACGATCGCGGGGATCCGCACCGCGACGGTGATTCTCGCGCTCGGCTGGTTCTGGATCGAGACTGCGTGGCCGAGCGGCGTGATGCTGGTGCTGAACGCCGCGGCGACCTGCGCGCTCGCGTCGTCGGCGCCGCGCCCGACCGCGATGGCCGCGCAGATGGGGATGGGCACGGCGCTGGCCGTCTGCACCGGCTTCCTGCTGACGTTCGGCATCTACCCGCGGATCGACGGCTTCGTCCTGCTGTGCGCGGCGCTCGCGCCGTTGCTCGCGATCGGCATCTACATGTCGCTGAAGCCGAAGCTCGCCGGCTACGGCGCGGGCTATCTGATCTTCTTCTGCTTCCTCGCCGGCCCCGACAGCATCACGCACTACGATCCCACGAGCTTCATGAACGACGCGCTCGCGCTCCTGTTGTCGATGCTCGTCTCGGCGATCGCGTTCGCCGTGCTGTTCCCGCCGACCGCGCCGTGGCTCAAGAAACGCCTGTTCGCCGACCTGCGTCACCAGGCCGTCGCGGCCTGCCACGCGCGGCTCGCCGGACTGCGCACGCGCTTCGAGAGCGGCGCGCGCGACCTGATGTACCAGGCGCACACGCTGTCGGCCGACCAGCCTGACGTGCAGCGCGACGCGCTGCGCTGGATGTTCGCGGTGCTCGAAACCGGGAATGCGGCCATCGACCTGCGCCACGAGCTGGCAACGCTGCCGTCCGACCCGCGCTACGCGCCGACGACGCCGTGGCGCCGTGCGATCGAAACGATGCGCGCCGCGCTGTCGTCGCTGTTCGCGCGGCCGGACGCCGAACGTTTCGATGCAACGCTCGCCGCGGTGAACGATGCGATCGACGCGACCCGGCAGACGCTCGACGCATTCACGCCGACGCGCGAGGAACGCCACCGGCTGCAGCGCATCCTGAGCCATCTGCATTTCGTGCGCACGGCACTGCTCGATCCCGAATCGCCGCTCGCCGCGCTCAACCGCAACCGCCCCGTGCGTCCCCAACCAGGAGCCTCGTCATGATGCCGCGTGAAATCGCCATTCTCGATGCCTACATGCCCACGGTGGTGCTGATGTTCGTCCTCGGCGCGCTCGCGACCTGGGCCGTCGACCGCCTGCTCGCCTATACGGGCCTCTACCGTCTCGTCTGGCACCCGTCGCTGTTCCGGGCCTGCCTCCTCGTCTGCATTTGCGGCGGACTGAGTCTTGCCGTTTACCGTTGATTCCGAACCATCATGATTCTCAGAAAACTCTTCGGCTTCGTCGCGACCGCCGTCATTCTTCTCGTCGCGATCCTGATCGGGCGCTCGCTGTGGGTGCACTACATGGACGATCCGTGGACGCGCGACGGGCGCGTGCGCGCCGAGATCGTCAACGTCGCGCCGGACGTGTCGGGCGCGATCGTCGAACTGCCCGTGCATGACAACCAGCTCGTGAAAAAGGGAGACCTGATCATGCAGATCGACCCGTCGCACTACCAGATCGCGGTCGAGCAGGCGCAGGCGGCCGTCGCCGCCCGCCGCGCGGAACTGCAGATGCGCCGCGACGACGCGGCGCGCCGCGCGGATCTCGATGCGCTCGTCGTGTCGAAGGAAAACCGCGAGAACGCCGCGCACAGTGCCTCGAGCGCCGATGCGCAGTACCAGCAGGCGATCGCCGCGCTCGATGCCGCGAAGCTCAACCTCGAGCGCACGCGCGTCGTCGCGCCGGTCGACGGCTACATCACGAACCTGCAGACGTTCAAGGGCAACTATGCGGTGGCCGGCCAGGCGAAGCTCGCGATCGTCGACAGCCACTCGTTCTGGGTCTACGGCTACTTCGAGGAAACCAAGCTGCCGCGCGTGAAGATCGGCGCGCCGGCCGAAATGCGGCTGATGAGCGGCGGCGTGATGAAGGGCCACGTCGAAAGCATCTCGCGCGGCATCTACGATCGCGACAACCCGCAAAGCCGCGACCTCGTCGCGGACGTGAACCCGACCTTCAACTGGGTGCGCCTCGCGCAGCGCGTGCCGGTGCGCATCAGGATCGACGAAGTGCCGGCCGACGTGGTGCTGTCGGCGGGTACGACCTGCACGGTCATCATCGATCCGGACAAGCAGAAGAAGTCGTAAGCGCAACGCGCGCCGGGCGGCATCCCGCCCGGCGGCGTCACTCCCAGAAGAACCGGTAAGGCAGGAACGGCGACGGGCCGAGCCCCGCTTCGCCGATCATGTTGCGCAACCGCATCGCAAAGCCGATGGCGCCGATCGCGACGAGTGCGGCGATCACATACGGGCGCCGCACGTACGGCACGCGTTGCAGCGGCACGAACTGGCAGCCCATCGCGAACAGCACGAGCCACTGGAAGCGCAGCCCCGCATAGCTGACCCGCGCGAGCGCGAAACTCGCGATCTCGCAGGCGAACAGGAACACGAGCGTGCGCGGCATGCGGGCAAGCAGCGCCCAGCCGGCCGCGAGGGTCAGCAGCGCGAGCACGAGCGGTGCGCTGCCCGACATCTGTGCCGGCGGCGTGAATGCCGCATAGAGTCCGAACTTCGCCAGCAACGCGTCGTGGTGCATCGCGAACAGCACGCCGCCGATCGCGACCGCCAGCCCCGCATAACGCAGCAGGCGCAGCCGCCGCACCTGGAGCAGCACGACGAGCAGCACCGCCGACACGTGCATGCCGGCCGCCGCGGCCGCCAGCGCGATCGACGCGCCATGCCGCCTGCGCGCCCATTCGTCCGACGCGATCTTGGCCGCGCAGAACGCGAGGCCATAACGCAGCCCGCTCATCGCCATGTCGTAGAAGAACAACGGAAAGATCAGCGTGGCGAACACGCACGCATCCTCGGCCGTCCGCCCGAACGCGACGACACATGCGATGACGATCAGCAGCGACAGGATCGCCGTCACGATGCGCGGGTCGTGCCCGACCCATTCGAGCGCGCGCACGAGCCATACGAAGCCCGGCTCGAGCGTGCGCGGTACGACCTTCAGGTTGCCGCTCCAGATGCCGGCGATGATGTCCTGGTAAATCGTCGTGTCGGTGCCCGTCCGGCCACGCAGCACGGCGAACGTGGCGGCCGGTGCGATACCCGCCGCGAGCCACCGCCACGGCGGCATGCGCGTGCGCATGCCGAGCGCGGCGGAGACGAGGATGCACAGGTATCCGCTCAGATAAATCGTCGTTGTCATTGTTATGAATGACCCGCTCGGCGCAGTGCCGCACCGGTGTCGATGCGCGCGCCGCGGGTTCTGGTCCCCAGCTGTGTGGAAGCGCATTGTAGGGGATCGCGCGGCGCGTGACTGCCGGTTTTGTCACCCACCGGCGGATGAGCGGCGGATTGCGCGTGTCGCGGGTGGCCGGCCCGCGACCGCGCGGCGCTCGGGCCGCGTCAGGCCGCGATACGAAAGCGCCCGACCAGCGACTTCAAGGCCTGCGCCTGCTCGTCGAGCGCGTTCGCCGCGGCGGCCGCCTGCTCGACGAGTGCCGCGTTCTGCTGGGTGCCGGCGTCCATCTGCGTGACCGCGCGGCCGATCTCGTCGATCCCCGCGCTCTGCTCGTCCGATGCCGCGGAAATTTCGCCGATGATGTCGGTCACGCGCTTGACCGCGCGAACGACGTCGCCCATCGTGCGGCCCGCATCGTGCGCGAGCGCCGCACCGTTCGCGACTCGCTCGACCGACGCGCCGATCAGCGCTCGGATCTCCTTCGCCGCGGTCGCCGCGCGTTGCGCGAGCAGGCGGACTTCACCCGCGACCACCGAGAAGCCGCGCCCCTGCTCGCCCGCGCGTGCGGCCTCGACGGCTGCGTTCAACGCGAGAATGTTGGTCTGGAACGCGATCCCCTCGATCGTGCCGATGATGTCGCGGATGTTCTTCGCGCTGTCGTCGATCTCGCTCATCGTCGCGACGACGCGCCCGACGACTTCCCCGCCCGTCTCCGCAACGGCCGAAGCATTGGCCGCGAGCGCGCTCGCCTGCCGCGCGTTCTCGGCGTTCTGCCGTACGGTCGACGTGAGCTGCTCCATGCTGGCCGCGGTGCGCTCGAGCGCAACGGCCTGCTGCTCGGTGCGCCTCGACAGATCGAGATTGCCGGTGGAAATCTCGCCCGACGCGGCCGCGATCGCCTCGGCGCTGACGGCGATCTCGCCGACGGTCGCCGCAAGCCCCGTCTGCATCTCGGCCAGCGCACGCACCATGCTGTCGCGGTCGTGCCGGCCCAGCGTGATCGGTCGCGTCAGGTCGCCGCGCGCGATGTCCGCGGCAATCGCCTTCGCATGCGCGGGCTCGCCGCCGAGCTGCGACGCGAGACGGCGCACGACGCGCTCCGCGATGACGATCGCGAGCACGATCAGCGCAACCGTCATCGCCGCGATCATCGCGAACGACGACGAGAAGATGGTGGCGGACGCATCGAGCGTCGCCTTCGACTTCGCACCGCGTGTCTTCACGAGTTCGGCGACCAGTTTTTCGAGCTTGCCGGTTTCGACCAGCAGCGACACGTCCTGCGTGCCGACCTGCCAGCTCATCTGCGACAGGTCGAGCGGCTGTGCCTGCACGAGCGCGACGAAATCGCGCAGATGCGCGCTCCACGCGCCGACCGCCGTCGAGAATGCGCGCAGCCGCGCCGAATCGTCGACGTCGGCCGGATCCGCATAGCGCTGCAGCGTGCCGAGCGCCTGGCCGATCGACGCGAGCCCGGCGCCCACGTCTGCGCCCAGCTCGTTGCGTTCCTTCGCGGTGGTCGCGGTCAGCAGCATCTTCTGGGCACGGCTCGCACGCAGCACTTCGGCCCGAACCTCCTCGGCCGCGCGGCTCGCGACGTGACCCTGCTCGTAGACGGACGCGATCGACGCATTCAGCCGGCTGATCTGCCAGAGCGAAAACATGCCGATCGCCAGCGTGCCGGCGAGCAGGATCGCGAATGCGGCGCGCAACGTCGCCTTGACGGTCCACGGCCGGCGCTCGCGACGCGCCGCCCGCGGGCGCCG
>NZ_QOBB01000324.1:0-6174 GCF_024704855.1 Burkholderia sp. HAN2018
GGCCTCCCGGGCCGCGAGCGCGACCGACACGAGCGGGCCCGTCGCGAGCCGCCGGTGGCCGTCGAACACCGTGTACGAACTAAGAAGCGTGGAGGTTGTCATCGTGGTCGCCTGCAGGCAGGAATCGGAATGGCGCTATTTTCATCCGGGTATAAATTGAATGTCAATATCATCCGGGTAAAAATATTGCCAGCCTCCCGCCGTGCGTGCGACCGCGTGGCGCGGTCAGTTCTTCAGTGCCGGCGCGCCGCGCCGCGCACGCTCGCGAGCACGTCGTCGAGCGACACATGGCCTCCGAACGCCGACGAAGCCGGCAGCGGCAGGCCTTCCTCGCCGGCGTGCGCGAATCACACGCCGGCATCGTCGGCGAGCCGCGCCCGCAGCGCGGCGATGCGCGGGAACGCGTCGCGGCCGATCGATTCAAAGGCTGAATCGATCAAGTCAGTAATTGGCATGAAAGCGCAAATATCGACATGACAGAATGATCCGGACGCCCCGCTCCGGCCCGCACGGGCCTCGGCGTCCGGCCTCCGGCCGGCAGCACCGTCACCCAGAAACGCGCGCTTTCGAAGCGCCAGCCGCACGACGGCACCTTCCGCCCTTCGGAGGAGACAGTCATGAATCCGCTTCACGCGCTGCCGGCGTCCGCGTCGGCAACGGCCCGGCGCACCCGCGTGCGCTGGCTGGTGCTGGCCGTCCTGTTCGCGGTCACGACGATCAACTACGCGGATCGCGCCGCGATCGCGATCGCGGGCCCGAGCCTCGCCCGCGCGCTGCACCTGAGCCACGTGCAGATCGGCTTCATCTTCTCCGCATTCGGCTGGTCGTACGTGGTCGCGCAGCTGCCGGGCGGCTGGCTGCTGGACCGCTATGGATCGCGCATCGTCTATGCGTTCAGCATCTTCTTCTGGTCGCTGTTCACGCTGCTGCAGGGCACGATCGGCTTTTTCGGCGGCGCGGCCGCGTTCGCGCTGCTGTTCGGGCTGCGCTTCCTGGTCGGCGCGGCCGAAGCGCCTTCCTTCCCGGCCAACAGCCGGATCGTGTCCGCGTGGTTCCCGGCCGCCGAACGCGGCACCGCATCGGCGATCTTCAATGCCGCGCAGTACGCGGCGACCGTCGTGTTCGCGCCGCTGATGGGCTGGCTCGTGCACGCGTTCGGCTGGCAGTCGGTGTTCGCGGTGATGGGCGTGCTCGGCTTCGCGTTCGTCCTGGTGTGGAACCGCACGATGTACGACCCGAAGGACCACCCGACCATCAACCGCGCGGAACTCGACTACCTCGCCGAAGGCGGTGCGCTCGTCAACATCGACCAGGCGACGGGCGGCCGCGACGGCGGCCCGTCGATGCGTCACGTGAAGGCGCTGCTGAGGAACAGGATGCTGGTCGGCGTGTACGTCGCGCAGTACTGCATCAACGCGCTCACCTATTTCTTCATCACGTGGTTTCCCGTCTATCTCGTGCAGGCGCGCGGGATGTCGATCCTCAACGCGGGGCTCGTCGCGTCGATCCCGGCCGTGTGCGGGTTCCTCGGCGGGATTCTCGGCGGCATCGTGTCCGATGCGCTGCTCAGGCAGGGCCGCTCGCTGTCGGTTGCGCGCAAGGTGCCGATCGTGTTCGGCATGCTGCTGTCGATGTCGATGATCGTCTGCAACTACACCGATTCGCACGTGCTCGTCGTGCTGTTCATGGCGCTGTCGTTCTTCGGCAAGGGACTCGGCGCGCTCGGCTGGGCCGTCAACGCCGACACCGCGCCGCGCCAGATCGCGGGATTGAGCGGCGCGCTGCTCAACACGTGCGGCAACCTCTCCAGCATCACGACGCCGATCGCGATCGGCTACATCGTCGACCGCAGCGGCTCGTTCAACGGCGCGCTCGTCTATGTGGTCGCGCACGCGCTCGTCGCGGTGATCTGCTACGTGTTCGTCGTCGGCGAGATCCGCCGCGTCGAGCTTCGATGAACGGCGCGGGCCGCGCCGGCCCAGCCGGCGGCCCGCGCACCACCGGAAACAGGAGCGAACCGATGTCCGAATCCCGCCATGCCGGCACCCCGCGCGTCACGCGCATGCGGGTGATTCCCGTTGCCGGCCGCGACAGCATGCTGCTCAACCTGTGCGGCGCGCACGCGCCGTACTTCACGCGCAACCTCGTGATCCTCGACGACAGCAGCGGGCACACGGGTGTCGGCGAAGTGCCGGGCGGCGAAGGCATCCGGCACGCGCTCGAGCGCATGACGGATCTCGTGGTCGGCCAGTCGATCGGACGCTATCAGGCCACCCTCAACGCGGTGCGCGCGGCGCTGTCCGGCACGGGCCCGGGCGCGGGCCGCACGATCCGGCACGAGGTGACGTCGGCCGGCGAGGCGGCCGTGCTGCGCCAGCCGCACGAGATCAACCTGCGGCTCGACAACGTGATCACCGCGATCGAGGCTGCGCTACTCGACCTGCTCGGGCAGTTTCTCGACGTGCCCGTCGCCGCGCTGCTCGGCGAAGGGCAGCAGCGCGACGCGGTGCCGATGCTCGCTTATCTGTTCTATATCGGTGACCGCGGCCGCACCGACCTGCCGTATCGCGACGAGGCGCAGGCGCGCGCCCCGTGGTTCCGGCTGCGCAACGAGGAAGCGCTCACGCCGGCCGCGATCGCGCGGCAGGCGGAAGCCGCCGTCGAGCGTTACGGCTTCGCCGATTTCAAGCTGAAGGGCGGCGTGATGGCCGGCGCCGACGAGATGGAAGCGATCGCCGCGATCAAGGCGCGCTTCCCCGACGCACGCGCGACGCTCGACCCGAACGGCGCGTGGTCGCTCGACGAGGCCGTCGCGCTGTGCCGCGGCCAAGGCCACCTGCTCGCGTATGCGGAGGACCCGTGCGGGCCGGAAGGCGGCTATTCGGGCCGCGAGGTGATGGCCGAATTCCGCCGTGCGACCGGGATTCCGACCGCGACCAACATGATCGCGACCGACTGGAGGCAGATGGATCACGCGGTGCGGCTGCAGGCGGTCGACATCCCGCTCGCCGATCCGCATTTCTGGACGATGCAGGGCTCGGTGCGGCTCGCGCAGCTGTGCCGCGACTGGGGGCTCACGTGGGGCTCGCATTCGAACAACCACTTCGACGTGTCGCTCGCGATGTTCACGCATGCGGCGGCGGCCGCGCCCGGCACGATCACCGCGATCGACACGCACTGGATCTGGCAGGAAGGCGACGCGCGGCTCACGCGCGAGCCGCTCGCGATCGTCGGCGGCAAGGTGGCCGTGCCGGAGCGGCCGGGGCTCGGGATCGAGCTCGACATGGCGCAGGTCGAGGCCGCGCATGCGTTGTATAACGCGGTCGGCGGGACGGCGCGCGACGACGCGGTCGCGATGCGGTATCTCGTGCCGGGGTGGACTTACGATCCGAAGCGGCCGAGTTTCGGGCGGGGGTGAGCGTGACGGTGGGCGGTGGGCGGTGGTTGCCAAACACCGGAAACGCCCGCATCCTGCCGGCTGCCTGAGCCGGCCCGCTTGGCGGACGGTTCGGCGCCCTTCCCACCCAACGTGAAGCGCCCACCGTGACGTCTCCCGACCCGACACCGCGGCAGATCATCGTCTTCGTGCTGTATTCGGTGCTGTGCCTGCCCGCGAGCATGACCGTCGCTGGTTATGCCGCGACCCGGATCACGCAGAACGTATCGAATTTCGAAGGCGGTGCAGGCTACGCCGCGCTCTGGTGGGTCCTCATTCTGACCTGCGTGTTCTGCGGACTGTCGATCGCCCTCTTCGCGCTGCTGCGCAAGAGGATCGCGATCCTTGCGGCCATCACGGTGGGGTTTGCCGTGCTGTCGGTGCCGGCGTTCAGGTTCATTCACGAGCTGGCGACCTAGGCGCGGCGAGTTTGCGCATCACGTCGAAAGCGGCGCACCCGACGGTACCGCCCACGCCCACCGTCGCAGCCGAACCCAAAAACAAAAAGGCCCGATCTTGCGATCGGGCCTTTCGAATTCCGTTGGTGGAGCGGAGGAGGATCGAACTCCCGACCTTCGCATTGCGAACGCGACGCTCTCCCAGCTGAGCTACCGCCCCAACAGTCGACCATCATACACACGCATTTCTACGCTTGGCAATAGGGGTTGAGTCACCCCTGAAGCATTACTTTGACGGCGCGCCAGCCAGTACCCATTCGACCACCGAACGCGCGTCGGCGTCGCTCATGCGCGGATGCGCCGGCATCGGAATCGCGCCCCAGACGCCGGAGCCGCCCTCCTTCACCTTCTTCGACAGCTTTGCCACGGCCTGCGGATCGGACTTGTAGCGGGCAGCGACTTCCTTGAACGACGGGCCGACGAGCTTGCGATCGACCGCGTGGCAGCCCATGCACGCATTGCCGCGCGCCACCTTCAGGCCGTCGCCGACATCCGCGTGCGCGGCGCCCAGCGTGCCCGCCACGAGCGCCGCGGCTGCAGCGCCCTGCATCATCCACTGTTTCAATTGCTTCATCTGCGTGCTCTTCATTGCGACGGTGCCTTCGGGTTGCCCGGGTGCACGCTCGACGAATTCGAGATCGGCGCGGGCGGCTGCAGCGGCGTGGACTGCACCGACGCGTCGGGCACGGCGCCCACCGTCGCGGTATCCGCCGGCGCGGCGGCCTGCGCACCGGACGCGCCGCTCGCGGGCGACGCCGCCTGCAGCGCCTGCGCGTCCTGCGGCTTCACGTACTGGAACACCTTCACGACTTTCTCGACGCCGGGCACCTGGCTGGCGGCTTCCGCGCCGCGATTGCCCTCGTCGACCGTCACGAGCCCCATCAGGTAAAGGTTGCCGCGTTCGCTGACCACCTTGTAGTAGTTCGCCGAGATGCCCTTCGTCGCGATCAGCTCGGACTTCACGCGCCCCTCGAGATACGAGTCGTTGGCGCGCGACGACAGCGACGACGCCGGCTCGACCGACAGCTCGTTGACGATGCCGTTCACGTTGTTGATGCCGCGCACGATTTCCTCGGCGCGCTGCTTCGATGCATCGTTCGGCACCTCGCCCGTCAGCAGCACGCGGCGGTTGAACACCGTGACGTTCACGTGCGACTGGTCGGGCAGCCCGTTGTTGATCTGCGTGAGCGACTTGACCTGGATCTCCCGGTCCTCCGTCTGCGCGCCGAGCGTACGGCGGTCGGTCGCGACCAGCGCGCCGCCGCCGGCCGCTGCGCCGACGATCCCGAGCACACAACCCTGCAGCGACACGGCGAGACCCGCCGTCAGCGCGGCGAGCAGCGTGGTTCTGACGAGCGTCTGTTTGACGCGGCTTTGATTCATCGACGGCTCTCCTTCGTTCAATCCTCACCCAGCAGCATCGCGTCGATGCCGTCGCACAGGCAGTGGATGGTCAGCAGATGGACTTCGTGGACGCGCGCCGCACGAACGGCGGGCACGTTGATCGGAATATCGGTGTCGGAAAGCGCGGCCGCGACTGCGTGGCCGTCGCCGCCCGTCAGCGCGACGACGGTCATCTCGCGCTCGTGCGCTTCGTCGATCGCCGCCAGCACGCGCGGCGACGCGCCGCCCGGATCGAGCACCAGCAGGATGTCGCCGGTCTGGCCGAGCACGCGCACCTGCTGGGCGAACAGTTGCTCGGCGGACACCGCACCCGCGAGGCCGCCCTGCGACGCATCGGTGGCCAGCGCGATCGCGGGCAGGCCCGGACGCTCGCGCTCGAAGCCGCCGACGAGCGACACGGCGAGGTAGTGCGCGGCGGCGGCCGACGGGCCGTCACCACACGCGACGATCTTGTTGCCGTTCGCCAGCGCGGCGAACATCGCATCGACCGCGGCTGCGATCGGCAGCGACAGTGCATCGGCCGCTTCGGCGTGAAGCGCGGCGCTGTCGCGGAAATGTTGCTGAATACGTTCGACTGACATCGATTCCTGGTGAACTGGGCGCGCGGCACGCATCGCGCGACATCGTGGGTGCGGCGAGTTTACCGTACTCCGGCACGCTCTCCGGGGGTCCGGCAAGAACTCTTTACATCTCGTCACAGCTCGCGGCTACGCATCGTCGGCACGAAATGCGTCGCGCAGCCACTCGAGCCGCCCGGCCTCGAACGCGACGACGTCGAAACGGCACGCGGCACCGGCGCCGTGGCGCGCCCAGAACTGGAGCGCGGCCGCCACCAGGCGCCGCCGCTTGCGCCAGCCGACGCTCGCGGCCGCGCCG
>NZ_QOBB01000325.1:0-6131 GCF_024704855.1 Burkholderia sp. HAN2018
CGCCCGGCCACGGCCGGCGCCGGGCCGCGCTTCGCGGCATTGCCCGGCCTCGGCTGGGGCGTCGCGTTGCTGGTGGCGCTTGCCGCGGCCGGCGGGATGGTGGTGTCCGCGCGTCACGCCGACACCGATCGCACGATCGACGAACTCGTGTCGAGCCACGTGCGTGCCGACCTGTCGGCACGCGACATCGACGTGATCTCGACCGACCGGCACACGGTCAAGCCGTGGTTCAACGGCCGGCTCGACTATGCGCCGCCGGTCGAGGATCTCGCGGCGAACGGCTTCGCGCTGCTCGGCGGCCGGCTCGACTACGTCGGACGCCGCCGTGTCGCGGTGCTGGTCTACCGTTACCGGCAGCACGTGATCGACGTCTATGTGCGGCCGGCCGGGGAAGGGCCGGGGGCGCCGTACTCGACCGTGTCGCAGGGCTATGCGCTCGACCGCTGGGATGCGGCCGGGATGACGTGGTGGGCCGTGACCGACGCCGAGCCGTCGGCACTTGCGGCATTCAGGACCGCGCTCGACGCGCGGCTGGCCGGCACGCGCAGCGAATGACGCCACGACGGCGGGCTGCGGGCCCGCCGCACGCTTGCGTTCCGACCCTGACCGGGGAAAAGGCCGAAGAACGGTCCGGCTGTCCGGTCTCGCCCCTTCAAGTCTTTGAAAACATGGCCGAATCCGCGCGCCAATCGTCGATTGGTCTTGCATGCGCCCCGTATCCGGGTTAGAATCTTCGGCTTCTCACTTGCCACACCGGTTCAGACGCCCGGGTGGCTTTAATCCACAAGGAGTGTGTAATGCGTCATTACGAAATCGTATTCATCGTGCACCCCGATCAGAGCGAGCAAGTGCCCGCGATGATCGAGCGTTACAAGACCACGATCACGTCGCACGGCGGCCAGATCCACCGTGTCGAAGACTGGGGCCGTCGCCAACTGGCCTACATGATCGAGAAACTCGCGAAGGCTCACTACGTCTGCATGAACATCGAGTGCGACCAGACGACGCTCGACGAACTCGAACACGCGTTCAAGTTCAACGACGCCGTGCTGCGCCACCTCATCGTCAAGATGAAGAAGGCCGAAACCGGCCCGTCGCCGATGATGAAGGAAGTTCAGCGCGAAGAAGCCAAGAAGGCGGCTGCAGCTCAGCCGACCGAAGCGCAGGCTTAAGTTCGTCATTCATTAAGCCATCAAGGAGCGCGCCACTCACGTGAACAGGTTGCAATTGACGGCAAGCGTCGTCGAACGCGCACCGGTGCGATATACGCCGGCAGGTGTTCCGATCGCAAGCGCCACATTGCATCACCGCACGGAAGTCGTCGAAGCAGGCATTCCCCGTCAGGTCGAAATGACGATCGAGGCGGTGGCGGCCGGTGAGGCGAGCGGCAGGCTGGAAAGCCGTGAAATGGGCGTCGAAACGCTGTTCACGGGCTTCCTGGCAAAGAAAAGCCGCAACGCGAGAACCTTGGTGTTTCACATCACAGCATTGCAGGACATTGGAAAGGACTGAAATCATGCCCCGCCCGACTGGTAAGAAATTCGACAAGCGTCGTCAGCAACAAAACCCGCTCTTCAAGCGCAAGAAGTTCTGCCGTTTCACGGCCGCAGGCGTCGAGCAGATCGACTACAAGGACACGGAAACGCTGAAGGACTTCATCGGCGAAAACGGCAAGATCACGCCGGCGCGTCTGACGGGTACGAAGGCGCACTATCAGCGTCAGCTCGACACGGCAATCAAGCGTGCGCGTTTCCTCGCGCTGCTGCCGTACACCGATCAGCACAAGGCGTAACTCGGCGACGCCATAAGGAGAATTCGAATGCAAATCATTCTGTTGGAAAAAGTCGCCAATCTGGGCAACCTCGGCGACATCGTCAAGGTCAAGGACGGTTACGCTCGCAACTTCCTGATCCCGAACCGCAAGGCTCGCCGTGCAACGAAGGAAGCGATCGCCGAATTCGAAGTGCGCCGCGCTGAACTCGAAAAGATCGCCGCTGAAAAGCTGGCAGCATCGCAGGCAGTCGGCGAGAAGCTGAACGGCCAGTCGTTCGAAATCACGCAGAAGTCGGGCGTTGACGGCCGTCTGTTCGGCTCGGTCACGAACGGCGACGTCGCGGAACTGCTGAAGAAGGCAGGTTTCGAAGTCGAGAAGCTGCAAGTTCGCATGCCGGAAGGCCCGCTGAAGATGATCGGCGAGCACAACGTCCAGGTCGCGCTGCACACGGACGTCGTCGTCGACGTCACGATCAACGTGATCGGCGACCACGCGTAAGCGTATGCAAGCTTTCCGGGCGGCTTCCGTCGTCCGGACAAGGGCAGGCGCCCGGGCAACCGGGGCCTGCCTTTTTTATTGCCCGATCGCCGGAGCGGTAGCGCTGCCGTGATCTATTCGCGATAATCCCAACCCATGAACGCGCCGCAAGATCCCCAAATCGAATCGCTGAAAGTCCCGCCGCATTCGGTCGAAGCCGAACAGTCGGTGCTCGGCGGCCTGTTGCTCGACAACGCGGCATGGGACCGGATTGCCGACTTCCTGTCGCAGGGCGATTTCTATCGCTACGATCACCGGATCATCTACGAGCACATCGGCCGGCTGATCGCGTCGACGCGCCCAGCCGACGTCGTGACCGTGTACGAAGCGCTGACCACGTCCGGCAAGGCCGACGACGTCGGCGGCCTCGCGTACCTGAACGCCCTCGCGCAGAACACGCCGAGCGCCGCGAACATCCGCCGTTATGCGGAAATCGTGCGCGACCGTGCGGTGCTGCGCCGGCTCGTGTCGGTTGCCGACGAAATCTCGGCCGATGCGTTCAACCCGCAGGGCAAGGAAGTCCGTCAGCTGCTCGACGAGGCCGAATCGAAGGTGTTCTCGATCGCCGAAGAGGGCGCGCGCGGCAACCAGGGCTTCCTCGAGATCGGCCCGCTGCTCACGCAGGTCGTCGAGCGCATCGATACGCTGTACCACACCGCGAACCCGAGCGACGTCACGGGCACGCCGACGGGCTTCGTCGACCTCGACCGGATGACCTCCGGGATGCACGGCGGCGAACTGATCATCGTCGCGGGACGACCGTCGATGGGTAAGACCGCCTTTTCGATGAACATCGGCGAATACGTCGCGGTCGAGTACGGGCTGCCGGTCGCGGTGTTCTCGATGGAAATGCCGGGCACCCAGCTCGTGATGCGTATGCTCGGCTCGATCGGCCGGCTCGATCAGCACCGGATGCGTACCGGTCGCCTGACGGACGAGGATTGGCCGAAGCTGACGCACGCGGTGCAGAAGATGAGCGAGGCGCAGCTCTTCATCGACGAGACGGGCGGCCTGAACCCGATGGAATTGCGCTCGCGCGCACGGCGTCTGGCGCGGCAGTGCGGCAAGCTCGGCCTGATCATCGTCGACTACCTGCAGCTGATGTCGGGTTCGTCGCAGGGCGAGAACCGCGCGACCGAAATCTCGGAAATCTCGCGATCGCTGAAGAGTCTCGCGAAGGAACTCGACGTGCCGGTGATCGCGCTGTCGCAGTTGAACCGCGGCCTCGAACAGCGCCCGAACAAGCGTCCGGTGATGTCCGATTTGCGCGAATCGGGCGCAATCGAGCAGGATGCGGACGTGATCCTGTTCATTTACCGTGACGAAGTTTACAACCCGGACAGCCCCGACAAAGGCACGGCTGAAATCATCATCGGCAAGCAACGTAACGGCCCGATCGGCCCCGTTCGACTCACGTTCCTGGGGCAATACACGAAGTTCGACAATTTTGCGGGAGCGCAGACTTTCTACGGCGAGTAGCGCCGGTTGTAAAGCCCTAAATCGCCAAACGTTGTATCCAATCCCGGCGTGCGCATGTGCGCGCGTCGCGGCGCGACCGAAAACGGTACAATGTCGCCCGTTTTCGTGACAGTAGTTTGACAATCTCTCAGGAATCCCATGTTCGGTCGATTCATGCCCACCGAGGGCAAGTTCTTTGAACTCTTCAACGCGCACGCGAAGCACATCGTTTCCGGTGGCCGCGAGCTCGAACTGCTGATCGACAATCTCGCCGACGCCGAGATTCACAAGCAAAACGTGCAAATTGCCGAGAAGGCCGCTGACAAGCTCACGCACGAGGCGATCGATCTGCTGCACAAGACTTTCATCACGCCGCTCGATCGCGACGAGATCCACAAGCTGATCACGACGATGGACGACATCCTCGACCTGATGGAAGACGTCGCGACCGCCGTGTCGCTGTACGACGTGCAGTCCGTCACGTCCGAGGCGAGCCAGCTCGCGCACATCGTCACGCAGTCCGCCCAGCACGTGCAGCAGGCGGTCGGCTTGCTGTCCGACATGAAGCAGTCCGCGCAGATCCTCAAGCAGTGCGAGGAGATCGACCGCTGGGAATCGGAGGCCGATCGCGTGCTGCGCGCGGCGATGTCGAAGCTGTTCCGCGAGGAAGACGACGTGAAGACGCTCATCAAGCTGAAGGCGATCTACGAGCTGCTCGAAGAGATCACCGACAAGTGCGAGGACGTCGCGAACATCATCGAAGGCATCGTGCTGGAAAACGCCTGAGCGGACCACGATGCATTCGATACAACTCGCCCTCTGGATGGTCGCGACGCTGGTGCTCGTCGCGCTCGTATTCGACTTCATGAACGGCTTTCACGACGCGGCGAACTCGATCGCCACCGTCGTGTCCACCGGGGTGCTGAAGCCCCAGCAAGCCGTGGTGTTCGCGGCGGCGTTCAACGTCATCGCGTATTTCATCTTCCACCTGAAAGTCGCGCAGACCGTCGGTAAAGGCACCATCGACCCCGAGATCGTCGACCACTACGTCATATTCGGCGCGCTGGTCGGTGCGATCGGCTGGAACGTGATCACGTGGTACTACGGGATTCCGTCGAGCTCGTCGCACGCGCTGATCGGCGGCCTCGTCGGCGCGGCGCTCGCCAAGTCGGGCTGGGCTTCGCTGAACATCGACGGGTTGCTGAAGACCATCGCGTTCATCTTCATTTCGCCGCTGCTCGGTTTCATCCTCGGTTCGCTGTTCATGCTCGGCGTGTCGTGGCTGTACTTCCGAACCGCGCCCAGCAAGGTCGACCGGCGCTTCCGCCGGCTGCAGCTGCTGTCGGCCGGCTTGTACAGCCTCGGCCACGGCGGCAACGACGCGCAGAAGACGATCGGCATCATCTGGATGCTGCTGATCGCGAGCGGCTACGCATCGGCCACCGCCGATGCGCCGCCCGCGTGGGTGATCGGCGCGTGCTACCTGTCGATGGGCCTCGGCACGCTGTTCGGCGGCTGGCGCATCGTGCGCACGATGGGCCAGAAGATCACGAAGCTCAAGCCGGTCGGTGGTTTCTGCGCGGAAAGCGGCGGGGCGATCACGCTGTTCATCGCGTCGTTCCTCGGCATTCCCGTATCGACCACGCATACGATCACCGGCGCGATCGTCGGTGTCGGTGCGACGCAGAAGCTGTCGGCCGTGCGCTGGGGCGTCGCCGGCAACATCGTGTGGGCGTGGGTGCTGACGCTGCCCGCAGCCGCGCTGTTCGCGGCCGGTGGATGGTGGCTCGGCCATCAGATCTTCTGATCGCCAGCACTGTCGAACGGACATGAAATGCGCCGCAAGCCGAAAGGCTGCGGCGCATTTTCCTTTTGGGGCAGCGGAAATGTGCGGCGAATGACGGGTTTGTAGTCGCGCGTGTTCGCAGGCGAAGGCGAAGCGGGCTAGTAACTTCCGTTCGCGAACCGGGCAATCGGATCGTCTGCGGTGGCGGTACGCGGGCTGACGGGGGCCGATTGCGTCGACGCGCGCAATACCTGCACGGGGGCTGGTTCGGTGCCGCGCGGTGACGTCGTCGCGATGGCGGGTGGCGGCTCCGCATCGAAGGCGGCAGCCTGGGCGGCCGTCAGTGCCGTCGTCGGAATCTGGGTGCCGACCTCGGCCGGACCGGCTGGCGCTGCATTCGCGGTCATGGTGGCGGCGGCTGTGCCCGTGCTGTCGCTCACGGAAGTTGCTTGCTGCTGAGCCGTCTGCATGCGCGGCGGCGGAGGTTCATACGGGTCGGCCGACGCGGCTGCGGGCGCGGCCGCGGCGGTCGACACGGCCTGCGCGGCCGGCACGACCGGGGCAGGCGCCCGGGTC
>NZ_QOBB01000326.1:0-6053 GCF_024704855.1 Burkholderia sp. HAN2018
CCGGTGTCGTGGCGACGCCGTTCGCGGCCGGCAGGACGCGCGGCATCGTGATCGCGGCGTCCGGCCCCGACCATTCGGTGCGGGCCGCGGCGGCCGGACGCGTGGTTTATGCGGGGTCCGGCGTCAAGGCCTACGGCCCGCTCGTGATCCTGAAGCATGAGAACGGGCTCATCACGGCCTATGGACACAACGGCAAACTGCTGGTCAACGAAGGCGACGCGGTGCGCCAGGGCCAGCCGGTCGCCGAAATGGGCATCGACACGAGCGGCCGTTCGACGTTCGAGTTCGAAGTGCGCCAGAACGGCAAGGTCGTCGATCCGATGAACTTCCTGCCGCGCAACGGCGGCTGACGGCCCGCCTCACCCCGTGTGCGCCGGGCGGCGCACACGTTCCGGCGTTTCCCGCCTTCATCCTTTCCCGAGCGTCACCGCGCCCGACTGTCTCGCGTGATTGCCGAGCCAGCGAATGCCCAGTGCGAGCGCCGCCGCGCCGACCGCGATCAGCGAACACTGGATCGCGACCGGCAGGTAGCCATGCGGCCGCGGATCGACGAACGGGTAGGGATACCAGTTCTCCAGCGCGCCGCGCACGAGCGTATAGCCGAGATAGACGACCGGAAAGGCGAGCCACGCGAACGCGCTGCGCCGCGGGATCGGCAGGCGCGGCTCCACGTACAGCCAGTCGCACAGCACGACGAGCGGCACGATCCGGTGCAGCACCCAGTTGTTGAACGCCGGCGTGACGTGGCGCAGCGCATCGAGCCGCGCGAGCAGGAGCTCGTAGACGATCGCGGTGATCAGGACGTACAGCACCGCGGCGCCGCGCATCGATTCGTAGCGAGCCGAGCCGGGGCGGGCGATGCGCCAGAGCCCGGCGGCGAGCATCGCGGCCGCGTAGAGGCTGCTCAGTTGCGTGAAGTAGCTGAGAAAGTTGCCGAGCTCGAATGCAGGCATGCCCCAGTAGCCGGCGATGCTGTGCAACGTCGTCGACACCGCGAGCAACGCGGCGGTCAGCCGATAGGCCGCAACGAAGAACGCCTTGCTCATGATGCGCGCGCAACGTCGACACCAAAGCTTCATCGTGCCACAGCCGTTTACGGGCGCGATGCGGATTTTCCATATGACGGCCCGCGCGGCGCGTGCGTTGACGATTCATCCGATATTTGACCTCGCCGCACAAAACCGGACGCACGTGCGGCTACAATCGTGGCAGCCTTGCCGGGCTGCCGAGCCGATTGCGGCATGCGCCCATCCCCGCATACAACACGAGACGAAGCATGAGAAACATCCTCGCGAAACAGACGCGCTACAGCTCGCCCGCGATCTTCTTCCACTGGGCCGTGTTCGCGCTGGTGGCGCTGGCCTACCTGGCCATCGAGATCCGCGGGCCGAAAGGCAGCGACAGCCGGGTGTTCTGGATGAACGTTCACCTCACCGCGGGCACGCTCGTGCTCGTGCTGTCGGTGCTGCGCGTGCTGTGGCGAGTCGTCAGCCGCGTGCCCGAGGCCATTCCGCAAACGGCGCTGCTGCGCTGGCTCTCGAAGCTCGCGCATCTCGCGCTCTACGTGTTCATCATCGCGCAGCCGCTGCTCGGGATCATGACGATCAACCTGGGCGGAAAGCCGGTGTCGCTCGACTGGCTCGGCGTGTCGTTCACGCTGCTCGGCCCCGACAAGGCGCTGCGGCCGACGATCAAGGAAGCGCACGAGCTGATCGGCAACGCGTTCTATTTCGTGATCGGATTGCACGCGCTGGCCGCGCTTTACCATCATTTCATCCGGCGCGACGACGTACTGCGGCGCATGGCGCCCTGAACGGCACGTTCGTTCCGGAAGCATGCAGCAGGCGGGGGCGCATGGTTGTGTTGACAACCATGCGCCCCCGGTTCGTTTACCGCCATCTGCGCTGGTCAGCGCGTTAAACATTCTGTAACATCTCGGCTGTTTTTACATTCCGCTTACTCTGCGCCGCGCATGCTGCACCGACATCGTCACCTGACCGCCTGGCTTGGCGTGCTCGCGATCTGGTTCGCGATCGCGGCGCCGCTGGTGTCGCAGTGGCGCGTCGCGCAGGCGGCCACGCCCGACGCAATTGTCTGCAGTGCAGAGCATGGCGCGCATCGGTCACCCGATGCAGGCCGCATGCACGATCACGCGCTGCATCTCGATGCGTGCGGCTACTGCGGTTTCTTCGCGCACAGTCCCGCGATCGGCGGGACTGCCGCCGCGGCACTCGCTTCCGTTCCCGTCGTTTCCGTCTCCGCCGTCGCGCCGCCTGCCGTCGCGGCGCGCGCCGACCGCTATCCGCGCGCGTACCCGCGCGCACCGCCCGAGCGCGCCTGACGCGCTGTTTTCCGTTCTTTTCACCGCCGATATCCGTGCGGCCCGTCGAGGCCGTGCGGAGGGCGTCACTCGGGCTTTCGATCATGACCATTTTCCAGTTGCGTGCGCCGCGGGCGTCGCGCAATGCCTGTGCGCGGCGCATGCCGCGCGTGCTGAAACTCACCGTTCCCGCGCTCGCAGCCGGCGCACTGGCCGCGAGCGCCGCGGCAGCCGAAATGGCGCGCGCGGCCGGCGCGCCGGCTGACGACACGGCCGCGCCGCTGCCGGCCATCGAAGTCGTCGCATCGCCGCTGACGACGCCGCTCGTCGTCGTCACGGATCCGAAGACCCCGCGCCAGCCGCTGCCCGCCAGCGACGGCGCGGATTACCTGAAGACGATCCCCGGCTTCACGTCGATCCGCAGCGGCGGCACCAACGGCGACCTCGTGCTGCGCGGGATGTTCGGCTCGCGGCTGAACATCCTGGCGAACGGGATGTCGACGCTCGGCGCATGCCCGGGCCGGATGGATGCGCCGACGTCGTATATCGCACCGGAAAGCTATGACAAGGTCACCGTCCTGAAGGGGCCGCAGACCGTGCTGTACGGCCCCGGCGCATCGGCCGGCACCGTGCTGTTCGAGCGCGTGACCCCGCGATTCGACAAGCCCGGCATGCGCTTCGAGGGCAGCCTGGTCGGCGGGTCGTTCGGCCGCAACGACCAGAACATCGACGTGACGGCCGGCACGCCGGACGTCTATGGCCGCGTGACCGCGAACCACGCGCATTCGCAGGACTACAAGGACGGCAACGGCAACACCGTGCCGTCGCAGTGGGACAAATGGAACGCCGATGCGGCGCTCGGCTGGACGCCGGACGACCACACGCGCGTCGAGCTGACCGCCGGCACCGGCGACGGTTATGCGCGCTACGCGGGGCGCGGAATGGACGGCGCGCATTTCCGCCGCGAGACGTTCGGCCTGTCGTTCGACAAGAAGCATATCGGCGACGTGCTCGACCGGATCGAGGCGCGCGTGTACTACAACGAAGCCGATCACGTGATGGACAACTACACGTTGCGGCAACCCGACCCGACCAGCAGCATGCCGATGCGGATGGCGTCGGAAGTGCGGCGTCGCACGGCCGGCGTGCGCGCAGCCGCGACGTTCCGTTTCGCCGGCGACTTCAAGCTCGTGACGGGCGTGGATGCACAATCGAACCGGCTCGACTCGCGCTCGGCGATGGGGCGGCAGAACTACGGCGACCAGCCGTGGGATGCGCAGGCGACGATGTGGAACGCGGGCGTGTTCGGCGAACTGACGTGGTACGCGAGCGAAGTGTCGCGCGTGATCGGCGGTGTGCGCGTCGACTATGCGAGCGCACGCGACAAGCGCGCGACGACGAGCGGCATGATGAAGAGCAAGCCGAATCCGACCTTCGACGACGATCGCACGCGCGTGCTGCCGAGCGGCTTCATCCGCTACGAACGCGATCTCGCCTCGCTGCCCGTCACGTGGTACGCGGGGATCGGCCATACGGAGCGTTATCCCGATTACTGGGAGCTGTTCTCCGCGAAGCGCGGGCCAGCCGGTTCGGTCAACGCATTCTCGGCGGTGCAGCCGGAGAAGACCACGCAGCTCGACATCGGCGCGCAATACAAGAGCGACCGGCTCGATGCATGGGTGTCGGCCTATGCGGGCTACGTGCAGGACTTCATCCTGTTCAACTATTCGGCCGGCATGATGGGCCCGACCACGCAGGCGACCAACGTCAATGCGCAGATCATGGGCGGCGAGGCGGGCGTGTCGTGGCGGCCGGTTGCGCCGCTGCGCGTCGAGACGTCGCTCGCGTATGCGTGGGGGCGCAACGTGGCAAGCGGCGATCCGCTGCCGCAGATGCCGCCGCTCGAGGCACGCATCGGGCTCGAATACACGCGTGGTGCGTGGTCGGCAGGGGGCCTGTGGCGCATCGTTGCGCCGCAGCATCGCTATGCCCTGAACGAGGGCAACGTGGTCGGCAAGGACTTCGGCCCGAGCGCCGGATTCGGCGTGCTCTCGCTGCATACGCAGTACAACGTGAGCAAGACCGTGCAGGTATCGGTGGGCGTCGACAACGTGCTGAACAAGGCCTATACCGAGCACCTGAACCTCGCGGGCAACGCGGGCTTCGGCTATCCGGCGAATTCGCCGGTGATGGAGCCGGGCCGGACCGCCTGGGTGCGCGTGAGCGCGAAGCTGTAACGCGTCGCGCGTGTGCGTTGCAGCATGCGCACGCATGAACGCGGCCCCGCCTGAACGGGCGGGGCGCGTCAACCGATTAGAGAACCGTGTCTAGTCAGGGCGCAAACGTTCGCGAGTCGTGATTCACTCCCGCATTCGACGCACACGGTGCGCGCGACGTTCGCGATGCATCGTGTGTGTCGATCCGGCTTCATTCGCACCGGCAGCACAATAATCAGGAGAACATGCATGGCCAGGACGATGCGTTCCAGGGTGGTGGCAGGGGCAGTGGCATGCGCGATGAGCATCGCGCCGTTCGCGGGGACGACCGCGGTGATGACGCTCGCGACGACGCACGCGGCAATGGCGGCGACCGCGCCCGCCGCTGGCTACGCGGCGACGCGTTACCCGATCATCCTCGTGCACGGGCTCTCGGGTACCGACAAGTACGCCGGCGTGCTCGAGTATTGGTACGGCATCCAGGAGGACCTGCAACAGAACGGTGCGACCGTCTACGTCGCGAACCTGTCGGGTTTCCAGAGCGACGACGGCCCGAACGGGCGCGGCGAACAGTTGCTCGCTTACGTGAAGACGGTGCTCGCGGCGACGGGGGCGACCAAGGTGAATCTCGTCGGTCACAGCCAGGGCGGCCTCTCGTCGCGCTATGTTGCCGCCGTCGCGCCCGATCTCGTTGCGTCGGTGACGACGATCGGCACGCCGCATCGCGGCTCCGAATTCGCCGACTTCGTGCAGAACGTGCTCGCGTACGATCCGACCGGGCTTTCGTCATCGGTGATCGCCGCGTTCGTCAATGTGTTCGGGATCCTGACGAGCAGCAGCCACAACACCAACCAGGACGCGCTCGCCGCACTGCAGACGCTGACCACCGCACGGGCCGCCACGTACAACCAGAACTATCCGAGCGCGGGCCTGGGTGCGCCGGGCAGTTGCCAGACCGGTGCGCCGACCGAAACCGTCGGCGGCAACACGCACCTGCTGTATTCGTGGGCCGGCACGGCGATCCAGCCGACGCTCTCCGTGTTCGGCGTCACGGGCGCGACGGACACGAGCACCCTTCCGCTCGTCGATCCGGCGAACGTGCTCGACCTGTCGACGCTCGCGCTGTTCGGCACCGGCACGGTGATGATCAACCGCGGCTCCGGGCAGAACGACGGGCTCGTGTCGAAGTGCAGTGCGCTGTACGGCAAGGTGCTGAGCACGAACTACAAGTGGAACCACCTCGACGAGATCAACCAGCTGCTCGGCGTGCGCGGCGCGTATGCGGAAGATCCGGTCGCGGTGATCCGCACGCATGCGAACCGGCTGAAGCTGGCGGGCGTGTAATCGATGACGGCACGAGGAGGACGCGCGCCGCTGGCGCGCCGCGCCGTGGTCTATGGTGCCGTGGGGCTGGCGGCGATTGCCGGCGTGGCGATGTGGAGCGGCGCGGGCCGGCATGGCGGGACGGGCGCATCCGGCGAGCCGCCGGATGCGTCGGCGGCACGCGGACCGGCTGC
>NZ_QOBB01000327.1:0-6039 GCF_024704855.1 Burkholderia sp. HAN2018
CGACTGCCGCGCGTCCGCGTCGGCGGGCGCGCGCCGCCGCCCGTGCGCGCCCTCGGGTTCCGGCGTCGCGTCGAAGCGGCGTTTGCGGCGATAGGGGTCGAGTTTCGCGGCCATCGCGTCGTTCTCCGTCGCGCGCGGTCACGCGGCGTGCTTGCGGCGCGCGGCGATCTTCTTCGCCGGATGCGCCACGGCCGTGCCGTGCTTCGCGGCCGCGCGTTTCGCGGGCGCCTTCGCGGCACCCTTTTCTGCACCCTTCGCGGCCCCCTTCGCGCCCCCTTTCGCCGGCGCTTTCGCAGCCGGTTTGCGCCGTGCACCGGCGGCACGCGAAGAGGCCGTCGCCCCGGCATCCGCCTCGTCGTCCGCATCGGCTGCCCGCGCACCGCCGCCCTTCAGGCTGCGCTTCAGCAACTCGGTCAGGTCGACCACGTTGGACGCCGCGCGCCCCGTCTGCGCGGGCCTGTCCTCGATCTCCTCGATCCGGCCCGCGCGCACCTTGCGTTCGACCAGGTCGAGGATGTCGTCGCGAAACGTGTCGTGATACTCGTCGGGTGTCCACGAACCCGACATGTCGTCGATCAGCTTCTTCGCCATCGCGAGTTCGCGCGCACTGACGCCCGCGCGCTTCGCATCGCCGGCCGGCACCGACAGTTCGTCGAGCGGGCGCAGCTCCTCCTGCCAGCGCAGCGTATCGAGCGCGAGCAGCGGCCCGACCGGAATCAGCGCGCCGAGATGCTGACGGTCGCGCATCACGACGTGCGCGATGCCGATCTTGCCGCTGTCCTTCAGCGCGTCGCGCAGCAGCGCGTAGACCTTTTCGCCCTTGCGGTCCGGCACGAGGTAGTACGGCGTGTCGAGATACAGGAACGACACGGCGCCTTCGTCGACGAACGTGACGATGTCGACCGTCTGCGTCGATTCGGGGTTCGCCGCGCGGATCTCGTCGTCGGTCAGCACGACATAGCGCTCCTTCTCGTACTCGTAGCCGCGCACGATGTCCTCGCGCGTGACTTCCCGGCCGGTGCGCTTGTTGATCTGCCGATAGCCGACCGGGTCCATCGAGCGCCTGTCGAGCAGGCGGAACGACGGCTTCACCGTACGCGTGGCCGGGAACAGCTGCACGGGCACGTGAACGAGCCCGAAGCTGATCGCGCCTTTCCAGATCATCCGTGCCATCGATGTCCTCCTTGCGGCGTGTGTGGTCCGGCGAAAGTCACGGCCTGCGGCAGCGGCTGCGCCGCACGATGCTGACGTGGCCGTTGCGCTCCAGGATTGCCGCATCGACGTCGGACAGGTCGGTCGCGCCGAGCGCCTGCCGCACGCTTTCGCGGATGTCGGTCGGCGTGAGCAGCGCGGCGCGCATCTGCGCGTCGTCGAAGCGGCCGTTGCGATACACCTCGCGCTCGACGCCCACCAGCAGCCGCTCGAGCCGGCGCGAGCGCACGCAGGCCCAGCCGATCGCGCGATGCAGCAGCGCGATCGCGAACGACGCCGCGACGGTCGCCACGAACGGCGACGCACCGACCACCGCGCGGCTCAGGATCGCGCCGAGCAGGATCCCGACCACGTAGTCGAACGGCGAACGCTGGCCGAACGCGCGCCGCCCGGCGATGCGGATCAGCACGAGCGCGACCAGGGACACGACGATCGCGCGCAGCGCCATCTGCCCGGGGCCGAGCATCCGGCCCTGTCCGAACAGCGCGACGACGATGTCCATGATCGCGCGGCGCTAGGCCGGCAACTCGGCGGCCTGCTGCTCGCGCGCCCACACGCGATGGCGGCCGAGGTAGTCGGACAGCGTATTCAGGATCGCGTCGAGATCGACGGCCTGCCCGACGCACACGCCTTCGGCCGGGTCCGGCAGATGCGCGGCGCTCAGCAGTTGCCGCCCCGACCCGACGGCCGCGATCGGCTTCAGGTGCTTGAACGCCTCGCGCACGAAGTGCCGCGCGTCGGCGCTGTGCGCGAGGTCGCGGCCATCGCCGTCGCCGCCGCACACGAACACCGCGTCGAACATCACCGACGGCATCCCGGCCAGCGTCGCCTGCGGCACGATGCTGCCGATCGGCGCGAGCGTCGGCGCGACGATCGTCGGCACCGCATGCGCGGCCTGCAGCGCGTCGCGCACTTGCTCGACGAGCGCCTGGCTCGCACCCGGCGTCGCGATCAGCGCAATCTTGCGCGAGCGGATACCGGGCTTCGAGCGGCCGATCAGGCTCAGCGCGGGCGAGCGCTGCGCCACGGCAGGCGTCGCACCCGGATGCGGTGCGGGCAGCCCGAGCCGTTCGGCGACCTGCGCGGCCAGCACCGCGTCGAAGCGCGCGATGATGTCGTTGACCACGCGCTCGCGAATCCGCGGCTGCGTCACCTTGCCCAGCTCGAAGCAGTACGCGTCGCGGATATGCCGTTGCTCGATCTCCGTCATGCTCTGGTAGAACAGCGCGGCCTGCGAGAAATGATCGGCGAACGATTCGCTTCGCACGCGCACCTTCTCGCCTTCGAGCGGCTCGTGCACGGTCTCGAAGCCGCCGCCCGACGGCGCCGGCGGGGTCTCGCGCGGCCAGCCGCCGCTCGTCGAATTCGGCTCGTAGGACGCCTGCCCGACGTTGATCGTCTGCCGGTGCATCGCATCGCGCTGGTTGTTCGCGAACGGGCACACCGGCCGGTTGATCGGGATCTCGTGGAAGTTCGGGCCGCCGAGCCGGCTCAGCTGCGTATCGGTGTACGAGAACAGGCGCCCCTGCAACAACGGATCGTTCGTGAAATCGATGCCCGGCACCACATGGCCCGGGTGAAACGCGACCTGCTCGGTTTCCGCGAAGAAGTTGTCGGGATTGCGGTTCAGCGTCATCCGGCCGATCGGCCGCACCGGCACGCGCTCTTCCGGCACGAGCTTGGTCGGGTCGAGCAGGTCGAAGTCGAACTGGCCCGCATCGGCCGGATCGATCATCTGCACGCCGAGCTCGAACTCCGGATAGTCGCCGCGCTCGATCGCCATCCACAGGTCACGCCGGTTGAAATCCGGATCGTGGCCGGCAATCCGCTGCGCCTCGTCCCACAGCAGCGAATACGCGCCGCTCACGGGCCGCCAGTGGAATTTCACGAAACGCTCGGCGCCGTCCGCGTTCACGAAGCGGAACGTATGCACGCCGAAGCCGTCCATCGCGCGAAAGCTCGCGGGCAGCGCGCGGTCCGACATCAGCCACAGCACCATGTGGGTGGCCTCCGGCACCAGCGACACGAAATCCCAGAACGTGTCGTGCGCGGACGCGCCGGTCGGCATCTCGTTCGGTGCCTCGGGCTTCACCGCATGCACGAAGTCGGGAAACTTGATCGCGTCCTGGATGAAGAACACCGGCATGTTGTTGCCGACGAGGTCGTAGTTGCCCTCTTCCGTATAGAACTTCACCGCGAAGCCGCGTACGTCGCGCACCGTGTCCGCCGAACCGCGCGGGCCCTGCACCGTCGAGAAGCGCACGTACACCGGCGTTTCGGCGGCCGGGTCCTGCAGGAAAGCGGCCTTCGTATAGTCGGCCATCGGTTCGTAGACGCGGAACACGCCATGCGCGGCCGAGCCGCGCGCGTGCACCACGCGCTCCGGAATGCGCTCGTGATCGAAATGCGTGATCTTCTCGCGCATGATGAAGTCTTCGAGCAGCGACGGGCCGCGCGTACCGCCGCGCAGCGTGTTCTGGTTGTCGGCTATCCGCACGCCCTGGTTGGTGCGAAACGCTTCGTGGTCGGGCCGCGAACGGTGTTCGTCGAGCTGGCGCGACTTCACGCTGTCGGTCGACTGCGCGGGCGCGGTCCTGCCGGCTGATGTGGAACGGGTCATCGAAAGGTCCTCGTGGCATTCGGGTGGGCAGCCGCCACGCAAACCGCCGCGCCGCGGCGCGGCGCGGGCATGCGGACGGCAGCGAAAACCGGTACGACGGGCCGCGATCGCGCCCGCGATGCCGGCCGTGAAATCAGGGCGCGGCCAGCGCCGCGTCGAATTCGGAGCGCGTCACGTCGAGCGTCACGCTGCATTCGATCGCGGCATCCTCGACGCGCGGCTTGCGCTCGTCCACCGCGCGCCGCGCGCGGTCGCACAACTGCGTGCGCACGCGCAGCCGGTCGGCCGCGTCGAGCAAAACGTAGCGATCGACGACGTCGGGATCGAACCGCAGGTCGACGGCGCAACGCCATTCGCGCGCGTCCTCGTCGGACGGCACGCGCACCCACGACACCTGGATCGTCAGGCCGCCGGATGCGTCGTCCGCGTGCACGACGATGGTCGACTGCGATGGAAAGCCGATCGCGAGCGCGTGTTCGAGTTCGGCCACGCGCTGCGACCGGTCGGGCGCGGCACTCATCGTCGCACGACGCCCAGCAGCAGCGTGACCAGGAAGATCACGACGAAGATGTAGAACAGGATCTTCGCGATCTCGGCCGCGCCGGCCGCAATCCCGCCGAAGCCGAACACGGCGGCGACGATCGCGATGATGAAGAAGATGATGGCGTATCGAAGCATGGAACCCTCCTGGATGACAGCGGTCGTCACCAAACGTCGTCGTCGGTCACGCATCGTGCTTGTGTTTCGGTTTGCCGCGCACGGGCGTGGAAGCCATTTTCTCGAGCTCTTTCTCGCTCATCGACTCGGCCATCGACTTCGCCGGCGGTTTGAGGTCCTTCATCTTCGTTTCACCGCGCTTCGCCGACAGCGCCGCGCCTGCGGCACGCTGCTGGGCCTGGGATTTTGCTGGCATGGTTGCACTCCTGTCGTGGGTGGATGCGCGGGCCGACACGACGGGCGGCGCCGCGCGCGGTTGACGGACGGTTCGGCAGGCAAGCCGTCACGTCACGCGGCATCGCGACGCCGCAGGTCGGCCGCCGGAATCTTCATCGCCTGCCGATACTTCGTCACCGTACGACGCGCAAGAAGAATGCCGCGGCCCGCGAGGTTCTCCGTGAGCGCGACGTCGGACAGCGGATCGGTATGCCGCTCGGCCGCGATCATGTCGCGGATCAGCACCTTCGCCGCCGACGCCGAGCACACGCCCTTGCCGGCCGCCTCGAGCTTGCGCGGGAAGAAATGCTTGAACTCGAACGTGCCGTGCGGCGTGGCCATGTACTTGTTGCCCGTCGCGCGCGACACGGTCGATTCGTGCAGGTCGAGCTCTTCCGCGATGTCGCGCAGCACGAGCGGCTTCATCGCGATCTCGCCGTAACGAAAGAAATCGCGTTGCCGCGCGACGATGCATTCGCCCACGCGCTGGATGGTGTCGAAGCGCTTCTGCACGTTGCGGATCAGCCAGCGCGCTTCCTGCAGCTGCTGGCCGAGCGGCGAATCGCGCTCGCCGCTCGACTGCGCGAACAGCGTCGCGTAGCGCTCGTGCAGGCGCGCGCGCGGCAGCACGGCCGGGTTGATCGTCACGATCCATTCGTCGCGCACCTGGCGCACGATCACGTCGGGCACCACGTAGTCGCCGCGCGTGCTGCCGTAGTGACTGCCGGGGCGCGGGTCGAGCCCGCGCACCAGCGCGCAGGCGGCGTGCATCGTCTGCGCGTTGCAGCCGAGACGCCGCTGGATCTCCGCCGTCTCGCGGCGGGCGAGCCGTTCGAGATGCTCGTGCGCGATCGCCTTCGCTTCCGCGAGCGCCGGCGTGCCGGCCGGAATCGCGTCGAGTTGCAGCACGAGACATTCGGACAGCGAACGCGCCGCGATCCCCGGGCGGTCGAGCATCTGCACGAGCCGCAGCGCGATCGCGAGATCCCGCTCCGACAGCAGCAGCGCCGGATCGGCCGCGGCCCGCAGCTCGCCCAGCTCCTGGCGCAGGTAGCCGTCGTCGTCGAGCGCGTCGATCACGATGCGCGCGGCTTCGCGATCGCGCCTGTTCAACGGATACAGCCTGAGCGCATCGTGCAGCTGCTGATGCAGCGACGGTTCGGCGGCGATCCATTCGCCCGGCGACAGGCCGTCCGCATCGTCGCCCTGGCGGTTCGTGCCGCGCGGCGCGGGCGCCGCCGTCAGCGGCACCTCGCCGTCGGGCGGCCGGACAT
>NZ_QOBB01000328.1:0-6015 GCF_024704855.1 Burkholderia sp. HAN2018
CGCTCGACGCCGTGCACCGCGTCCGACAGGCGGCGGATCAGCGGGGCGGCCTTCGGCGCGGCGAACACGTTGCGGCCGGCCGCGATGCCGAGCGCGCCCGCGTTCATCACCCGCGACGTGAACGCGACGAACTCGTCTTCGGGCAGCTTCGCGCCGCCCGCGACCAGCACCGGCAGCGACGAACCGGCGATGATGTCGGCCATGCTCGCGGCGTCGCCGCTGTACGGCAGCTTGACGATGTCGGCGCCGAGATCCGCCGCGACGTTCGCCGCATGGGCGATCAGTTCGGCCTGCGGACGATCGCCGAGGCCGGGGCCGCGCGGATAGATCATCGCGAGCAGCGGCAGCGACCAGCGCGCGCATTCGGTCGCGATGCGGCTCAGGTCGAGCAGCTGCTGGGATTCCGTTTTAGAGCCGAGATTCACGTGCACGCTGACCGCGTCCGCGCCGCTCGCCAGCGCGTCCTCGACGCTCGCGAACAGCGTCTTCGCGTTCGCGTCCTCCGCGTAGCGCGTGCAACCGTTCAGGTGCACGACGAGCGCGAGATCGCTCAGCACATCGGGCGCCAGGAAGCGCGCGCGGCCCCGATGCACGACGATCGCGTCGCCGCCGTGCGCGGCGATGTCGCCGACCAGTTGCCGCAACTGCTGCGGATGGGCGATCGGCCCATCCGCGAGCGAATGATCGAGCGGCACCATCAGACACTTGCCCGACGCGGCACGCACCACCCGCCGCATCCTGAGCGCCTTGCCAGAAACCGATAGAAGAGCGTTCATCCGTGATTCCTCGCCAGAAATGGAAAGGCCGGCCCGTTCGACTTCAGCCTGCCCCCGGGGTGCCCGTTTGCGGGCGGAACTGGAGCGACAACCGAGCAACGCTTGCAGCAAATCTTGCGACGTGTAAGACTTGCATAGACCCAATCATCCTATGATTGGATCATCCTTGCAAGTGCCTTGCGAGCGATCCTGTTTCCCGACCGGGGGACGCCTTCGTCGCGGCATCGCTTCCCCTTTGCAGACAACGGCAGCACATCAACCTGTGAGGTGTCTATGAAGTTCGGCGTGTCCTTCCTGCCCGATACCGGCCCGGCCGACCGCCCGGCGGCCGACTATTACACCCAGGCGCTGAAGCTCAGCGCGCTGTCCGAGCGGCTCGGCTACACGTACGTGAAGATGACCGAGCACTACCTGAAGCCGTACGGCGGCTACAGCCCGTCGCCGCTGATGTTCCTCGCGGCCGTGGCCGCGCAGACGAAGTCGATCCGCCTGATGACGGGCGGCATCCAGGCGTCGTTCCATCATCCGATCCAGCTCGCGGCCGAAGCCGCGCAGCTCGACGCGATCTCGAACGGGCGGCTCGAGCTGGGCTTCGCGCGCGCCTTCCTGCCGTACGAATTCGATGCGTTCGGCATCGATCTCGATTCGAGCAAGACGCGCTTCCAGCAGACGATCGACGCGACGGTGCGGCTCCTCGCCGAGGAATCGGCCAGCGAGGACACCCCGTTCTTCCGCTACCGCGACGCGCAATCGCTGCCGCGCCCGACGCAGCAGCCGCGCCCGCCGGTGTGGGTCGCGGCGCTGCTCACGCCGTCCAGCTTCGAGTGGATCGGCGAACGCGGTTTCAACCTGCTGATGGCCGCGCCGCCGCGCAAGGCCGCGCTCGCGAAGACACAGGAGATGGTGGCGCTCTATCGCGACACGTTCGAGCGCCATCACGGCCACACCGGCCGCAAGCCGCAGGTCGCGATCAGCATCCCGCTGATGATCGGCACGTCGGACGCGCACGCGCTGGCACTCGCGGAGCCGCGCCTGCGCCATCACTGGCGCAATTTCGCGGAAGCGGCGAAGTCGTGGGAGCAGGTGCAGTCGCCGGCCTACCAGGGCTACAACGAAGCGATGAAGAACAAGATGGGCGGCATGGACACGGCCGACCTCGACGCAACCGCCGTGCTCGGCACGCCCGACACCGTGCGCCAGCGCATTCGCGCGCTCGAGGCCGACCTCGGCCTCGACGCGATCCTGTGGCACATCGACTACGGCGCGCAGCCGTACGAACTGATGAGCAACAACCTGGAGGTGTTCGCCCGCGACGTGCTGCCGGGACTATGACGCCATGCCGATTCCTTCCGGATCCACCACGGGCTCGCCCATGACACCGTCCCTGTCGCTCGACACGATCGTCGTCGGCGCCGGCATCGGCGGCCTCGCCGCCGCGCTCGCGCTGCGGCGCGCCGGCCATCGGGTCACCGTCCTCGAGCAGAGCCGGGCGTTTCGGGAAGTCGGCGCCGGGCTGCAGGTCGTGCCGAACGCGACGCGCGCGCTGCGTGCGCTCGGCGTGCTCGACCGGCAGCGGCTGGCCGCCGTCGCCCCGATCGCGACGATCCGCCGCCGCTGGCAGGACGGCAGCCTGCTCGGCACCTTCCCGCTCGGCGACGCGGTCGAAGCCGAGTTCAACGCGCCGTATTGGAACGCGCATCGCGCCGACCTGCATGCCGCGCTGCTCGACGCCGTGCGCGACCCGTACACGGCCGGCCCGCCGGTCGCCGTCCTCGGCGGCATCGCGGTGCGCGGCCTCGACGCATACGGGCCGGACGGCGCGACGCTCGTTGATGCGGCGGGCACGCGCCGGCGCGCGGATCTCGTCGTCGCGGCCGACGGCATTCATTCGACGCTGCGCCACGCGCTGCTCGGCGACGACGCGCCGCACTACAGCGGCGACGATGCGTATCGCGCGCTGATCGACGCCGATGCGATCGACCCGCGCTCGCCCGTGTTCGAGATCGTCAAGGAGCCGCAGGTGACGATCTGGCTCGGGCCCGGCCGGCACGCGATCCATTACTGGGTGCGCGACCGCCGGCTGCTGAACCTCGTCGTGATCGTGCCGGGCGACGGCAGCACGCGCGAATCGTGGAGCAGCAAGGGCGACCGCGCGACGCTCGAGGCCGAGCTCGCCGGCTGGGATCCGCGCCTCGTCGGGCTGATCCGCTGCGCGTCGGACCTGAGCCGCTGGTCGCTGCACGACCGGCAACCGCTCACGCGCTGGGTGTGGGACAGCGTGTGCCTGCTCGGCGACGCGTGCCACCCGATGCTGCCGTACCAGTCGCAAGGCGCCGCGCAGGCGCTCGAGGACGCGGTCGTGCTCGGCCGGTGCGTGACCGGGCTCGCGTCGAAGGACGCGCTCGGCGCCGCGCTGGTCGAATACCAGCGCCTGCGGATCGACCGCAGCGCGCGGATCCAGCTTGCATCGGCCGGCAACGGCGGCGTATTCCACCTGCCCGACGGCCCCGAGCAGCAGGCGCGCGACGCCGAGCTCAAGTCGCGCCGCGCCGACTTCAAGTCCTACCACTGGACCTGGGCCGACGCGTACCAGCTTTGACGCCCGCCCCGGCGCCGCGCGGCGCGACCCGCGCGGTACCGGGGCTCCTCGCGACAGGACCGCATCATGACGAACACCGTGGACATTGCGCAGCAACTGAAACAGGCGATGCGCGGCGTGGCCGCCACCGTCACGATCGTGACGACCGGCGGCGACGGCGCCGCCGCCGCACCGTGCGCGCTGACCGCCAGCTCGTTCACGTCGGTCGCGCTCGATCCGCCGACCGTGCTGGTGTGCATCAACCGGCGCGCGAGCATTCACGCGTCGATCACCGGCCGCCGGCGCTTCTGCGTGAACGCGCTGCGAAGCTGCCACGTGCCGCTCGCGCTCGCGTGCAGCACGACGGGCTCCGACGCGCGTTTCGCGCACGACGCATGGCGCACCGACGCGGCGACGGGCCTGCCCTATCTCGAGAACGCGCAGACGTCGTTCTTCTGCGACACGCTCGAACAGGTCGAGGTCGGCTCGCATTCGATTCTGGTCGGACGGGTCACGCGCGTCGCGATGTCCGCCGACGTGAACCCGCTGATGTACGTGAACGGCGCGTTCGCCGCCGTCCGCTCGCTGCCGTCCGATGCCGGCGGCGGATGACGGGCGCACGTTCCGTTGTTTCGAGCATTCGTTCGCGGGGTTCGCACCGGGCCCGTTCGCTCGAGAAAACACGCGCCACCCCACCGATGCGTGCGTCACGCGTGATGCCGCACGCAATCGTTGCGTGCGCTGCAGTCACGCTGCGCGCGCACATCACGCACTACCATTGCGCCGCATGCACGCGATGAAACGGAGAAGCCGATGGCACCCGACCTGAACCTGCTGATTTCGCTCGATGCGCTGCTCGAAGAGGGCAGCGTCGTCGGCGCCGCACGCCGCATGAACCTCAGCCCGCCCGCGATGAGCCGCACGCTCGCACGCATCCGCGAAACGGTCGGCGACCCGATCTTCGTGCAGGCCGGCCGCAAGATGGTGCCGACGCCGCGTGCGCTCGAACTGCGCGGGGTCGTCCGCGAAACCGTGGAGCGCGCATCGCAGTTGCTCGCGCCGTCCGCGGAAATCGATCTCGGCACGCTCGACAAGCAGTTCAACGTGCGTGCGAACGACGTCTTCGTCGGCCTGCACAGCAGCCGGCTGCTCGAGGAGATGGCGCGCGGGATGCCGCGCGCGATGCTGCGCTTCATGCCCGAGGAAGACGACATCGACGACGACGCATTGCGCAGCGGCCGTATCGACCTCTTCATCAGCGCGTCGCGCCGCCTGGGGCCGGAGATTCGCGTGCAGCCGCTGTTCACGACGACCTTCGTCGGCCTCGCACGCCACGACCATCCGATCTTCGACGACGACATCACGCCCGAACGCTTCGCGCGCTGGCCGCATATCGGCGTGTCGCGGCGCGGCAAGTCGGCGGGGCCGATCGACGACGCGCTCGCCGCGCGCGGGCTCGCGCGCCACGTGGTGCTCGTCGTGCCGACGCCGTATGCGGCGATCTTCGCACTGCAGGCGTCGGACCTGATCCTGCCGCTGCCCGAGCATCTCGCGCGCGGCGCGGTGCGGGCCGGGCTCGGCGTGCGCACGTTCGAACTGCCGGTGCCGCTCGAAACCGTGCTGATCACGCAGGCGTGGCATCCGCGCTTCCAGAGCGACCCCGCGCACCAGTGGTTGCGGCGTGTCGTGCGCGGGCTGTGCACCGGCCAGCCGGCACTGCGTGCGGCGCACGCATGACGGATGCGTCGCACGCACTCGTCGAGTGCAAAGACGTCACTGTTCGGCATGCATGGCGCGACCGTAGACTGGCTTCGTCCTTTCTCATGGAGCGAGTGCAGTGCATGAAGCAGCAGATCAGACGCGCGCCGTCGCGGCGCTGATCGCGCGCATCGACATCTTCACGCCGCGCGGCGCGTATGTCGCACGCTCGGTCATCGCCGCCGCGCTCGCGCTCGGCGTCGCGTACCTGCTCGAACTGGAAACCCCGTATTCGGCCGCGTCGACGGTGCTGCTCGTGATCAATCCCGTCCAGGGCGCGGTGATCGGCAAGGGCGTGTGGCGCGTGGTCGGCACGATCGCGGGGATGGTCGTCGCGTTCGTGCTGATGGGCTGCTTCGCGCAGCAGCCGCTGCTGTTCATCCTCGGCTTCGCGTTCTGGCTCGGCGTCTGCGTCGCGGGCATGACGCTGCTGCGGCACTTCCGCGCGTCGGGCACCGTCGTGGCCGGCTACACGATCGGCCTCGCGACCTACGGCGCGATGCAACATCCCGAGCTGACCTTCGAGCACGTGATCGGGCGCGGCTCGACGGTCGCGATCGGCGTGCTGTGCCTGAGCCTCGTGTCGATGCTGCTCGGCACGCGCGACGTGCACGCGAAGCTCGACGCGCTGGTGACGCGCATCACCGCCGACGTCGCGCAGGTCATCGCCGCGCAGCGCAACGGCCTCGCGGCGGCACCGGCCGACGACAAGCGGCACGCGCTGTTCGCCGGCATCTACGGCATCGACGATCTGCTCGCGCTCGGCAAGGCCGAATCGGAGGATCTCGCGCAACGCGCGGCCGCCGTGCGGCACGGGATGGCATCGCTGTTCGGCGCACTCGCGGGCGGCATGCCGCCGCTGCCGGCGGACAGCCCCGGCGCGCGCGCGGTCGCATCGCTGCA
>NZ_QOBB01000329.1:0-5952 GCF_024704855.1 Burkholderia sp. HAN2018
CGCCCGAGGCGACGCTGCGTGCGGCCGCGCGGCTCGCGACCGGCGATCTCGCGGGCGCGGCGGCTGCATTGCCGGGTGTCGGCCAGGCGGCGCTGCTCGCGAGTTACGCGCATGCATTCGACCGGTTGCTGATCGGGCTGGCGGTCGTCACCGTGTTGTGTGCGGTGGTGGTGTTCGTGTTTCTCGGCGGGCGGCGGGTGGCTGCCGAAGCGGGCGACGGCACCGACGGGCACGCCCATACCGACGTGCCGGTGCGCAGCCGGATCGATGCGGCCTGCACGGAAACGCACGGGCGTTGAGCGGCGTATCGCCATGCACGGGCGCGTCGGCCACGGCAGCCGGAGCGCCGCGTCGTTTCATCGTCGTTTGCATCGCAAGTCGACGATTCTTTCAGTGCATCACGTGAATCACGCCAGCACCAGCGGCGGCAGCGCCACATCCGCGCGCGCCTGCGCCCGTTCCACTTCAACCACCACATAGCGCCGCGCGTCCGGCCACAGGTGGGCATGGCCTTGCGCATCCTCGTCGATCGCCGCGTGGCCCTGCACGAGCCAGGTCGTCTGGCGCACGAAATCGATGAACAGCAGCGCGACGGCCGGATTCACGAGCAGGTTGCCGATCGTGTTGAACAGGTTGTTGCCCGCGAAGTCGGGCAGCACGAGCGTGCGGCGGTCGGGGATGTCGACGAGCGGCTCGAACGAGCCGTCGGCACGCGGCTGGCGGCCGCGGTACGAGCAGTCGCTGTTGCCGCCTTCGTCGGCGGTCGCGACGATCAGGAACGCCTGCTCGCGGATGAACGCGATGGCGTCGTCGGTCAGGGGGCCGCGGTCGTTCATGGTGTCGGTCGGCGCACTCGCCGTTGCATGGGAATGCACGATGCGTACGCAAGCGACATGCCACGCGTCGCGGCCGGCGTCCGCCTGCAGGCGCGCCCGCGCACTGTGGAAATTTCGCACACCGGCCCGGCTGCTGCGCAATCGCGCTGTTCAGAATGGGTACACCCGCCGTGCTGCGTGGGTGAACACGGCACGGTGCGTACGCGGGCCGGCCGTGGTCGCCGTGCTTCCGTCCGGTTTGGCACGCATGTTGCGTAAACGGATGCAGCGCGATCCAACCGGCGCTGTACGCACACAAGCACGATGAACAGGAGACATGTATGAACCCGTTTGACCTGAAGCAACTGGGCCTCGACGTCGAATACCCGTACCGTCAGCAATACGACAACTACATCGGCGGCAAGTGGGTTCCGCCGGTGAAAGGCGAGTATTTCGAGAACGTGTCGCCGATCAACGGCCAGCCGTTCTGCCGCATTCCGCGCTCGGGCGCCGACGACATCGAGCTGGCGCTCGACGCCGCGCATGCCGCGCGCCGCAAGTGGGGCAAGACGTCCGTGGCCGAGCGCGCGAACCTGCTGCTCGCCGCCGCCGACCGGATGGAAAAGAACCTGAAGCTGCTGGCGGTGGCCGAGACGATCGACAACGGCAAGCCGCTGCGCGAGACGATGGCGGCCGACCTGCCGCTCGCGATCGACCACTTCCGCTACTTCGCGGGCTGCATCCGCGCGCAGGAAGGCGGCATCTCCGAGATCGACGACAACACCGTCGCATACCACTTCCACGAGCCGCTCGGTGTCGTCGGCCAGATCATCCCGTGGAACTTCCCGCTGCTGATGGCCGCATGGAAGCTCGCGCCGGCGCTCGCGGCCGGCTGCTGCGTCGTGATGAAGCCCGCCGAGCAGACGCCCGCGTCGGTGCTCGTGCTGATGGAGCTGATCGGCGACCTGTTCCCGGCCGGCACGATCAACATCGTCAACGGCTTCGGCAAGGAAGCGGGCGAAGCGCTCGCGACCAGCAAGCGGATCGCGAAGATCGCGTTCACGGGCTCGACGCCGGTCGGCAAGCACATCCTGCGCGCGGCGGCCGACAGCCTGATCCCGTCGACGGTCGAACTGGGCGGCAAGAGCCCGAACATCTTCTTCGCCGACGTGCTCGACCAGGACGACGCGTTCCTCGACAAGGCGCTCGAAGGGCTCGCGATGTTCGCGCTGAACCAGGGCGAGGTGTGCACGTGCCCGTCGCGGATCCTGATCCAGGAATCGATCTACGAGAAGTTCATCGAGAAGGCGGTCGCGCGCGTCGAGCGCATCAAGGCCGGCCACCCGCTCGACCTGCAGACGATGATCGGTGCGCAGGCGTCGCAGCAGCAGCTCGACAAGATCCTGTCGTACATCGACATCGGCCGCGGCGAAGGCGCGCAATGCCTGACGGGCGGCGAACGCACGGCGCCGGCCGCCGGCCTCGACACGGGCTACTACGTGAAGCCGACGATGCTGCTCGGCAACAACAAGATGCGCGTGTTCCAGGAAGAGATCTTCGGGCCGGTCGCGTCGGTGATGACGTTCAAGGACGAGCAGGAGGCGATCGAACTCGCGAACGACACGTTCTACGGGCTCGGCGCGGGTGTGTGGACGCGCAACGGCACGCGGGCGTACCGGATGGGCCGCGAGGTCGAGGCCGGCCGCGTGTGGACCAACTGCTACCACCTGTACCCCGCGCACGCGGCGTTCGGCGGCTACAAGCAGTCGGGGATCGGCCGCGAGACGCACAAGATGGCGCTGTCGAACTATCAGCAGACGAAGTGCCTGCTGGTCAGCTACCAAGCCGAGGCGCTCGGGTTCTTCTGACCCGGGGCGTCGACGCAGTGGCGGGGCGCCGGGATCGGCCGGCCGGCAGGGCAGCGCCGGCCGGGACGATCGCCGGGGTTCGTTGGTGGGGCGCGCGGGCTGCGTTCAATGTTCGATGGCCGGGTGACGTTTGCCCGTCCGTCGGGCGTTGCACATGCGGGTGCGATGCGGCGGCTACCGGCTATCGGCTGGTGGCCGTCGGCCCACCCGGCCACCCGGCACTTCGCCATTTTCGACTTCGACATCCGACCCCCGGCGCCGGCCGAGCATCGTCGCGGCCGGCGCCGGAAACGATACCGGCCGTCGTGTCGTCGCTGCGGCAGGGCGCGCCGATGCGTGTAACGAAAACCAGCATGGCAGAACTGCCCCGATCCTTTCCGCGTCACCCGGTGTTCCATGCGGGCGAACTCGACGCGCAGCACCGCTTCGGCGTGGCCGACGAAGCCGAGCGGATGAGCGACGTGGTGACGACACGCGTGAGCATCGGCGTGCGGCAGTTCGTCGAATCTCAGCCGTTCATGTTCATCGCCACCGCAGGCGGCTCGCGCACATCCGTGAGCTGCGACATCGTGCCGGGCATGCGCGATGCGAACGGCGATCTGCTGCCGGTCGTCCGCGTGATCGACACGAAGACGCTGCGGTTCGCGTTGCCCGCCGCCCCCGGCGCCGGGGGCCGGATCGATGCGGCGGCATGCGACGGCAGCGGCGTCGGGTTGCTGTTCGTCGACTTCGTGCGCGGCATCCGCTACCGGATCAACGGTCGCGCGACGCTGCGCGCCGATTTGCCCGAAGCCGACGCGGCGCCCTGGCCGGCCGGAAGCGCGATCGTCGAGCTGGCGGTCGCGCAGGCGTATGGCAATTGCGGCACGCGGGTCGTCCGGCTGAAGCCGGCCGGGTAGCCGGGATTCGGTAGCCGGCGGCGGTCGAGATGCGCGGTCGTCGCGCGGATCGCACCGGCGGCGTGCGCGCCACGCCGCCTTCGGGTGCGCCCGGATGGCGCGCAACGGCCGGGCAACGTGGAATGACGGGCCGTGCGCCGAACCGCGCGGTTCGGCACGGGACTTGCGTGACAGACGCGGTTCCGGGCAGGTGAGGGAGGACACGATGGACCAACACGTGGCGTATAGCGAAGAACCGACGGCCGAAGACACGCGGCGCAACGCGCAGGGCGACGATGCGCTGGCCGGGCAGGCGGTCGTCAGCGTTGCGCACGACGCCGACGAGCAGGCGCGCAACCTGATCGGCTGGCGGCAGACCTACGACCAGCTCGCGGCCGGCCGTTTCGTCGGCACGCTGACCGAGCTGCCGCTCGACACGATGAAACTGTTTCGGGAATCGACGAGCCACCTGCTGCGCCAGGCATGCGAGGTGCGCGGCGATGCGTACTGGTTCGGCATCCCGCTCGTGAGCGACGGCACCGCGCGCGTCGATGCGTGCCGCATCGGGCCCGGCGCGCTCGCGTTCCGGCCCGGCAACGTCGAATTCGAACTGGTGACGCCCGCGCAGTTCTCGATCTACGGGATCGTCGTGCGCGGCGACGTGCTGCGCCGTTATGCGGAGGAGGTCGAACACCGCGCACTCGACGAGCGGCTGTTCACGCAGCGCGTGATGCAGGTCGGCGATGCGCGGCTCGCGCGCCTGTGCGCGCTGCTCGGCCGCCGGCTCGACGGGGCGGTGGCGATGGCCGGCCCGCTGGCCGATGCGCAGCGCGACGACCTGCAGGCCGAGGTGCTGGCCGCGCTGTTCGACGTGTGCGCGCAACCGGCCGACGATGATGCCGGCCGCGCGCCGTCGATGCGCCGCTGGATCGTCGAACAGGCGCGCGACTACGTGCTCGCGCATCGCACGCGCCCGGTCGGCGTGCCCGAACTGTGCGAGCAGTTGCACGTGAGCCGGCGCACGCTGCAGTACTGCTTCCAGGACGTGCTCGGCATGGCGCCCGCCACCTACCTGCGCACGCTGCGGCTGAACGGCGCGCGGCGCGACCTGTGCGGCCGCGCGGCCGGTTCGGTGCAGGACGTTGCGGAGGCGTGGGGCTTCTGGCATCTCAGCCAGTTCGCGACCGATTACCGGCGGCTGTTCGGCAAGCGGCCGTCGGAGACGCTGCGCGATCGCGCGGTGATGGTGGCGGGGTGAGCGCGGGGCAGCAGTCGGGGTGAGTCTGGCTCGGACTCAGGCTCAGGCTCAGGCTCAGGCTCAGGCTCAGGCTCAGGCTCAGGCTCAGGCTCAGGCTCAGGCTCAGGCGGCGCGGGCACGCTATTGCGCTTTCGGCCACGCAGCGGATGCTGGCGTCCGGTTTTCCGGTGCGGCGGTCGCCGCGGCTTTGCGCGGCGCGGGCCAAGCCAGCGCGTCCCAGTCGATCGCCCGGTAAGCGGCCTCGACCGCCGCGAGATCGGCCGGCCGCTCGCTGCGATGCAGCCCGCGCAATTCGGCCGGCACGTCGAGCGCGACCGGCACGCAATGCGGATAGTCGCGCACGCGCAGCGCCGGCCCGATCGTCGTGAAGCACGCGAGCGTCGGCACGTCGAAACCGTCGGCGAGGTGCAGCGCGGCCGTGTCGGGCGCGAACAGCAGGCTGGCGCCCTTGACCCATGCGATGAACCGGGCCGTATCGCCTGCCGCATCGGCGCTCACGTCGACATACGCGGGATGCGCGACCGGCCCGAACCCGGCCACCGGCAATCCGTAGCGCCGGGCCAGCTGTTCGACGAACGTTGCCCGGAGGGCAGGCGGCACGCTGCGCAACGCGGTGCTCGCGTTCGGACAGAACAGCACGTACGGACGCTGCCATTGCGCGGGCAACGCGGGCAACGGCAGCCGCGCGAGCCAGCGGTTGCGCCTGGCCGACGCCGGCACCGAGGCAGGCTCCACGCCGAGCGCGTCGAGGAAGAAATCGATCATCGGCAACCGCGCGAACGCGGGCCAGTACAGGTGATTGCCGACGTCGATGCACGGCGCGTCCGCCGGCAGCGCGTCGGCGGGGTACGGCAGCGCGCGCGACGGCGCGACGATGTCGGCCGCGAGCGCATACAGCGCATCGACGTAGCGCGGCGCGCGGGCAGGCCGGTACAGCGTGAAGCCCAGGCCCGGGTGCGCTGCGCGCAGCGCGGCGAGGGCGGTGAGCCCGATCACCGAATCGCCGAGCGTGACCCCCATTCCGTTGATCACATGCACCTGCCGCGCGCGGCCATAGTCGAGCCGGAACGGCCGGTGTGCGGCGTGCAGCAAGCCGCGCGCGGGCGCGGCCGCCACGTGGCCGGCGGCACGCG
>NZ_QOBB01000330.1:0-5968 GCF_024704855.1 Burkholderia sp. HAN2018
CTCCCGCGCCACGCCTGCCCGGGCCGCCTGTCGGCGCCCGGCACGCGCCCCCGGGGCGCCGCACGCCCCCTCCGTCCCCGATCCGATTCGATGCCGAAACCCACGCGCGCGCCGCTCGACGTGCTGCTCACTGAAATCCGCGCGTGCCGTGCCTGCGAAGCCGACCTGCCGCTCGGCCCGCGCCCGGTCGTGCGTGCCCATCGCGACGCGCGCGTCCTGATCGTCGGGCAGGCGCCGGGCGCACGCGTCCATGCGAGCGGCATCCCGTGGGACGATGCGAGCGGCAAGCGGCTGCGCGGCTGGCTCGACGTCGACGCCGACACCTTCTACGACGAAACCCGCTTCGCGATCGTGCCGATGGGCTTCTGCTACCCGGGCCGCGGCACGAGCGGCGACAACCCGCCGCGCCCCGAATGCGCGCCGCTGTGGATCGACCGGCTGCTCGCCGGGTTGCCGTCGATCCGGCTTACGCTGCTGATCGGCCAGTATGCGCAGCGGCATTTCCTGCGCGACGCGCGCAAGGCCACGCTGACGGACACCGTCCACGCATGGCGCGACTATGGCCCCGACGTGCTGCCGCTGCCGCATCCGTCGCCGCGCAACCAGGCGTGGTTCAAGCACCACCCCTGGTTCGACGCCGACGTCGTGCCCGAGCTGCGGCGCCGGGTCGCGCCGCTGGTCGCCCGGTAAACGAAATCACCGCCGTGTCGCGACGCTTCGCGACACCCCGTCATCCGTATCGAATCAAGCATGAACGACACCCCTACCGACCTCGACTTTGCCTGCAACGGCTGCGGCGGATGCTGCCGCGACCTGCGCATTCCGCTGACGATCGACGAGGCCACCGCGTGGCTGCAACGCGGCGGCCACGTGGAGCTGCTGTGCGATGCGATGCCGTGGCTCGTCGAGCCCGAGCCCGACAACGCGTTCGCCGCGTACAAACGCGCACGCTCGACCGCCGCGCTCAGCGGCTCGCTGCCCGTCCGCGTGACGGTCATGCTCACGGCGTCCCACGCGGGGCCGTGCCCGAACCTGCGCGACGACCTGCGGTGCGCGATCTACGACGAGCGACCGCTCGTGTGCCGGATCTACCCGGCCGAAGTGAATCCGTTCGTGCCGCTGGCACCGGCCGGCAAGCAATGCTCGCCCGACGCGTGGCAGCAAACGCCGTTCGTCCGCGGCGGCACGATCGTCGACGCGGCCACCCACGAGAACATCGCGCGCTCGCGCGCGGCGAGCGAAGCCGAAACGCCGCTGCGGGCACGGTTGTGCGAGAGGCTGGGGATCGACACGGCGGCCGTGGCCAACGAAGGGTTCGCGATCCACGCGCCGCCGGCTGCCACGCTGCTTGCCGCGCTGACGGATCTGCGCACATCGGAGTCCGCACCGGCCGGCGCCGACGACACCATCGCGTGGACGCTGATCTCGAACCGCGCAACAACGGTGGACACGCTCGCATCGGTCGGCGGGACAAGCCGGCGCGCCGGCGGCGACAGCCCGCACGCCCGCTACCTCGGTTTCCACCCGGACGAATGACCGCCGCGCGGCACGCCGCGAGCGGTTCCGGGCCAGGCCGCAAGGTGGCACGGATCGCCGTCGCGCCCGGTTCGCTGTACCATCGCGGCTCAACCGCGTCACGACCAGCAGAATCCTTCATGCCCTCCACCGCCCCGCCGCGCCTGTACGGGATGCCCGAACGCAGCGACCGGCTCGACTTCTACATCCGCGACCAGGCGTCGCGCCAGGCGATCACCGAGCCGCACCGGCACGCGTATTTCCAGATCCAGTTCAATCTCGGCGGCGACACCGAGCAGCGGATCGGCGGCGTCACGCGGCCGTTTCCGCGCGGCGCGCTCGCATTCGTGCTGCCGCACCGCGAGCACCTGATCCCGCATCCGGAAGGCGCGCACTTCATCGTGATCAACTTCAGCCAGGCGTTCCTGCGCGCCGATCTCGACGTCGACCCGCTCGACCTGGAGGACGTGCCCGCCCACCGCTTTCCCGAGCTGACGCCGTTCCGCTTCCAGGAACACCTCGACTTCATCCTGACCGGCGACACCTACGACGAAGCGCGCCGCCTCGCGCTGTGCATGCTCGACACCGATCGCGTGCGCACGTTCGGCTCGACCACGTTGCTGCGCGGCTACCTGCTGCAGCTGATCGGGCTCGTCTGCACGCAGTACGCGGGCGCGCTCGACAAGCTCGCGCAGCGCGGCGCCCAGCGCGCCGGCCGGCGCGATGCGCTCGCGCGCGTGCTGCGGCACGTCCGCGCCAACCTCACCCGCGAGGACCTGACGCTCGCCGCGACCGCCGAGGCGGCGTTCCTGTCGCCCAACTACCTCGCGCACCTGGTCCGCAAGGAAACCGGCAGCACCTTCACCGATCTCGTGACGGAGCGCCGGATCGCGCTCGCGCAGTCGCTGCTGGCCCACACGAGCCGGCGCATCGCGGACATCGCCCGCTCGGTCGGCTTCCGCGACGAAGGGTATTTCGCGCGGCGCTTCCGCGCGCGGGTCGGCGTGTCGCCGAAGGCGTACCGCGACGCGAACGCCGCGCTGCCGGACGGCGACGACACGCCGGCAGCACCCGACGCGTAGTTTTGTCCCGGTAAAACGCAGTTGCGTCGCATCCGGCGGCACGGGCGTCGGGTATCGTTGCACGCATGCCGGCCCGTGCGCCGCACGGGCGCGGCATCCGTCTTCCCACCGAACGAGGCCATCCGATGTCCGCCTATGTCATCGACGCTGCCGAGCGTCCTTCCGTCGAAGTCGACCAGTCGTCCGCGCGCTTTCCGGTGCGCCGCGTCTTCTGCGTCGGCCGCAACTACGCCGACCACGCGCGCGAAATGGGCGCCGATCCCGACCGCGAACCGCCGTTCTTCTTCACGAAGCCGGCCGACGCGATCGTCCCGGCCAGCGGCACCGTCCCCTATCCGCCGCTGACGAACGACCTCCATCACGAAATCGAGCTGGTCGTCGCGATCGGCAAGGACGGGCGGTCGATCGACCCGGCCGACGCGCTGTCGCACGTATGGGGCTACGGCGTCGGCGTCGACCTCACGCGCCGCGACCTGCAGGCCGAAGCGAAGAAACTGAGCCGTCCGTGGGACTGGGCGAAAGGCTTCGACGCGTCGGGCCCCGTGACCGCGCTGCGCGCGGCGTCGGCCACCGGTCATCCGGCCAAGGGCCGCATCTGGCTCGCGGTCAACGGCGACACGCGCCAGCAAGGCGACCTGGCCGACATGATCTGGGCCGTGCCCGATGTCATCGCTTACGTGTCGCGCTCGGTCGAGTTGAAGGCCGGCGATTTGATCTTCACGGGCACGCCGGCCGGCGTCGGCGCGCTGCAACCGGGCGACCGCGTGACGGGCGGCGTCGACGGCGTCGCGACGTTCGAGTTCGTCGTGGGCGCGAAGCCGTAAGCCATAAGCCGTGACGCAGCAAGCACGGCGGCCGCCCGCGCGGGGCCGCCGTGCGATATCCCGATTTCGGTCAGTCGTAGCGGCGCAGGAATGCGTCGGCGACGGCCGGCGGATTCAGCGCTTTCGCCGATTCGTTTTCCAGCGCTTCGGCCGCGTCGTCGTCGCTGATCGACACGAACAGCGTGATCGCCGCCCGTTCGTCGCCGGTGCCGAACAGGCCCTCGCGGTCGAGCAGGCGCAACGCACCGATCATGTCGGCGTGCAGTTGCCGCGAAAATTCCGGAAATCTCGACCGGACAAACTGCGGGCTCAGCACGTCATCGGCGAGCTTGCCGCAGATCGCATTGAACGGCGACGCTTCCGCCGCCGCATACGCCCATTCCGAAAAGCCCCACGCATACCACGGGTCGTCATCCGCAACGGCCTGCTGCTCGCGGACCCGGCGCAGCCCCTCGACCGAATTGGCGGCCGGCACCACCGTCATCGCGCCGCTGTCGGTATAGAGCGCGAACGCGTAGAAATGCTCGTCCGGGTGCAGCGCCCGCAGCGCCCTGAATGTCGCTCTCGCGGCGTCGGCGATGTCTCGCTGGAAATCAGAAAAGTCGCTCATCGCTCCCTCGTCCAACCGCCCTTCGCGCGCCGGAGCATGCTCGGCGCGCGGCGGGTTCGTCGTCTCCCGATATGCGATCGATTGTCCGCCAATCGCCCGCGGCACGGTAGCGGTGCCCGCACCCATGCCTGCACCGATGCCCGATCCGGCGCGGCGATGCTGCGTATTCGCGTTCACCGCCCGGCGTCCCGCGCGTCGAACACCCGCACGCAGACGGCCGCCGCCAGCGCGATCGCGGCCGACAGCAGCATCATCGCCAGCGGCGCATAACCCGCGTTGCCGGGCGTCAGTACCGCCCCCGTCAGCGACGAAAGCGCGGCGCCGCCGGCGATCGTCATCGCACCGGCCAGCCCCGACGCGCTCCCGGCCAGCGTCGGGCGCACCGACACCGCGCCGGCATGGGCACCGGGATTCGTCAGCCCGTTGCCGATGCCGACCAGCACGCACGGCCCGAACCACGCGATCGCATGCGTCGCGCCGCCGAACATCGACGCGAGGCCGATCAACGGTCCCGCGCATGCAACGATCCGACCGCACAGGATCGTCGTGGCCAGCGCGAAGCGGCGCGCGTAACGCGCGGCCAGGAAGCTGCCGCACACGAAGCCGGCCGTGATGGTTCCCATGTAGAAGCCGATCTCCGCGGGCGCGATGCCGAACACCGTTTGCGCGGCCAGCGGCGCGCCGGCCAGGAACGCGTAGAACGAGCCGGTCGAAAACGCCATGCACAGCGCGTAGGCCCAGAAACGGCGCGCGCGCAGCAGCGCCGGATACGCGCGCAGCTGCTGCCGGAGGCTCGACGACCGGTCCGCATGGGTTTCGACGAAATCGAACCCGCACCAGACGAACAGCGCGACGCCCGCCGCGCCGAGCAGCCAGAAGCTCGCGCGCCAGCCCGCCGTCTGGTCGAGCGCGCCGCCGAGCGTCGGGCCGAGCATCGGCGCGAACGCGGCCGCCATCGCCGCATAGCCGATCCGGCTCGCCGCGCGCGCACCGCCGCCGGTATCCCGGATCGTCGCCATCGACACCGGATAGACCGACGTGATCGCCGCCTGCATCAGCCGGCATGCCAGAAACACCCGGATATCGGTCGCCATCGCACAGCCGAGCGAGCCGAGCGCGAAGATGCCGACGCCCGCCAGCACGACCGGCCGCCGCCCGAACCGGTCCGACAGCGGCCCCATCACGAACTCCAGCGACGCGGCCACCGCCGCGTAGCCGCCGAGTGAAAGCGCGACGAGCGCATAGTCGGCGCGCAGGTCGCGTGCGATTGCCGGCAGCGACGGCAGGAACAGGCTCAGCGGCAGCACCGAGCACGCGCACAGCAGGATCAGCGTCGCGTGCCTCGGCGACGCCCGTTCGGAAGCGATCGGCAGGTTCGGTTGCAAGCGGATGTCCTCCGCGCACGTGCCGCACGGCCGTGCGCAATGCAAAAAAAAGCCCCCGAACGAGTCGGGGGCGCAGGGATGCCGGCGCGGTGCCGCTACCGGACCCTGCGCCTGTGTACGACTACGATGAAAGTTGCTGCTTTCATGCCGGATGGCTCCTGGTTGCCTGGCTGGCTTGGTGCGGTGTCGGACGATACCGGACGATGGTAGGCGGACGATACCGACCGCGTCAACGCCCTAGCGCGTACGCACCGACACGAACCTCCGCGCGTTGTTCCGCTGGATCAGCACCGCGATCACGCTGCCGCCGTTCGCTTCGAGCGACTGCACGTCGTCCGGCGTCTCGAGCAGCGTGTCGTTGAGCTCCAGCACGACGTCGCCCGGCCGGATGCCCGCGTTCGCCGCCGGGCCGTGCACCGCGTCCACCATCATCCCGACCGCGAGCCCGGTCGAGCGGCGCTCGTCGTCGCTCAGCGCGTGCATCGTCAGCCCGAGGCGGTCGCCGCCGTCGCCCGCGCCCGCGCCCGCACTCGCTCCCGGCCCCGGTCGTGC
>NZ_QOBB01000331.1:0-5912 GCF_024704855.1 Burkholderia sp. HAN2018
CACCGGCCGCGCCGGCCCGCCAGTGACGCGCAGCCGCTCGTCGCCACGCCGCGCGACGACAACCACCGTGCGACGGCCTCCGCGAAGGCGGCGGACGCCGGCACCGCTCATTAACGGAGAAAGGCATGCAATTCGACAAGCGCGCCTGGCTCGACAAGATCAAGCAGATGTTCGCGGGCTTCGACCGCCCGCTCGCCCTCATCGTGTTCCTGCTGCTGTGCGTCGGCATCGTCACGCTGTACAGCGCGGCGATCGACATGCCGGGCCGCGTCGAGGACCAGTTGCGCAACATCCTGCTGACGTTCGTGCTGATGTGGGTGATCGCCAACATCCCGCCCACGACGCTGATGCGCTTCGCGGTCCCGCTCTACACGTTCGGGGTCACGCTATTGGTCGCGGTCGCGCTGTTCGGGATGACCAAGAAAGGCGCGAAGCGCTGGCTGAACGTCGGCGTCGTGATCCAGCCGTCGGAGATCCTCAAGATCGCGACCCCCCTGATGCTCGCGTGGTACTACCAGCGCCGCGAAGGCGGGCTGCGCTGGTACGACTTCATCGCCGCGTTCGGGATCCTGATGGTGCCGGTCGGGCTGATCGCCAAGCAGCCCGACCTCGGCACGGGCCTGCTCGTGTTCGCGGCCGGCTTCTTCGTGATCTACCTCGCCGGCCTGTCGTTCAAGCTGATCGTGCCGGTGCTCGTCGCGGGCGTGATCGCGGTCGGCTCGATCGCCGTGTTCGAAGATCGCATCTGCCAGCCCGAAGTGCAGTGGCCGCTGATGCACGACTACCAGAAGCACCGCGTGTGCACGCTGCTCGACCCGACTTCCGACCCGCTCGGCAAGGGCTTCCACACGATCCAGGCCGTGATCGCGATCGGCTCGGGCGGCGTGCTCGGCAAGGGCTACCTGAAAGGCACGCAGGCGCACCTCGAGTTCATTCCGGAGAAGCACACCGACTTCATCTTCGCGGTGTTCTCCGAGGAATGGGGGCTCGTCGGCGGGCTCGTGCTGCTGACGCTTTACATGGCGCTGATCGCACGCGGGCTCTATATCGCCGCGCAGGGCGCGACGCTGTTCGGCCGCCTGCTCGCGGGCTCGCTCACGCTCGCGTTCTTCGTCTATGCGTTCGTCAACATCGGGATGGTGAGCGGCGTGCTGCCGGTCGTCGGCGTGCCGCTGCCGTTCATGAGTTATGGCGGCACGGCGCTCACGACGCTCGGCATCGCGATCGGGATGATCATGAGCGTCGGGCGGCAGCGGCGGTTGATGAAGAGCTGACCGCGCGGTACGCATCGCAGAAAGAAAAACGGCGCCCCGGCGCCGTTTTTTTTCGACTGTCCTTGCCGAACGCGGCAGCGCGGTGTGGCGCGACCTCCGTTCACGGCGCCGGCGCGTGCGTCCCGCCCGGCTCCGCGCCGGCACCCGACGCCGGCCCCTGCACCTTCAGCCGCGCACTCAGCTCCTTGAATTTCAGCCCGGCCGTCTCGTCGCCCTGCGCGGCCGCCGCCGCGTAATACGCCCGCGCGATGTTCAGGTTCTGCGCGACACCGTCGCCCCCGCGCTCGTAGAACGACGCGGTCACGTACTGCGCGGTCGGCTCGCCTGCATCGGCGGCCTGCTTGTACCACGCGAATGCCTGCCGGTTGTCGCGCGGCGTGCCGCGCCCGTCGAGGAACTGGTTCGCGAGCGACAGCGCGGCCTGCACGTGCCCCTGCTTCGCCGCCCGCAGGAACCAGCGATGCGCTTCGGCCGGATTGCGCGCGACGAACTCGCCGTCGTCGAGCATGCGCCCGTACACGTACTGCGCATGCGACATGTTCGCGTCGGCCGCGCGCTTCAGCCAGCGCAGCCCTTCGTCGACGTTCGCCGTCACGCCTTCGCCGGTCAGCAGCATCATCGCGTAGTTGAATTGCGCGAGACGGTCGCCGCGCTCGGCCGCGTCGTGGAACTGCACCAGCGCCGCGCGATAGTCGCCGGCGTTGTAGTCGGCGACCGCCGACTGCGTCTCGCGCGATGGATCGGGCTTCGCTTGCGGCACGCCCGGTGCGCCCGCTGCAATACACACGCCATAGACGCCACACACGCACCACAGGCCGAGCATCGCGCCGATCCGCCTGCGCGCCCCGGCCCCACCCTGCACGCGCCCACGGCACGCGCCGTCGCCACCGTTCATGACCGTACCTCCTGCAGCGCCTGCCGCGTGGCGCGCAACAGCCAGCTGACGTCGGCCGACAGCGTGATCATCCGGTAGCCGGCCTCGCGATACTGGCGCGCGGCCGCCGTATCGCCCGCGAAGATGCCGACCGCGACGCCGGCCTGCCGGCCGGCCGCGAGCACGCGCGCCATCGCGGTTTCGACGTCCGGATGGCGGATGTCGCCGAGATGCCCGAGGCTCGCCGCGAGATCGGCCGGGCCGACGAACAGGCAGTCGACGCCGGGCAGCGCCGCAATCCGCTCGACTTCGTCGACGCCGCGCGCCGATTCGATCTGCACGATCACCGCGACCTGCGCGTTCGCCGTCTGCACGTAATCTCGGCGCATCCCGAACGCCGCCGCGCGCACCATGCCCGCGACACCGCGCAGCCCGTCCGGCGATTCGGGCGACGGATAACGCGTCAGCCGCACCGCGTGCGCGGCGTCGTCGAGCGTCTCGATGCATGGAAACATCAGCGTGCGCGCGCCGGCATCGAGCGCGCGCTTCACGAGCCACGGCTCGCGCGCCGGCACGCGCACGACGGGTTCGCTCGGCAGATGGGCGGCCGCGATCGCGCGCAACTGCGATGCAACATCGCGGCTGTCGTTCGGCGCGTGCTCCATGTCGATGCAGAGCCAGTCGTAGCCGGCATGCGCGAGCGCTTCCGCGGCCGAGTCGCTGCCGAGCGACAGCCACAGGCCGTACAACGGGTCGTCGCCGTCGTGCAGGCGTTGTTTGAGGGAATTGGTGAGCGTGCTCATCGATACGGCCTCCTGGACGGAACGGCAATCGAACGGGACAAGCAACGGGCAAAGCGGCGCGCGACACGCCGGGCAGCGAAGCACGGCGGCGCCAGGACCGGGCCCTGGATCGTTGGTCGGCCATGGACGGCCGATCTGACAGCGCCGGCCGCGCGATCGCGCACGGCCGCGTTTTCCGGCGCCACGCAACGATCATAGCGCGGCGTTACGCGGAATGTGGGAACGGACGGGGGCGGGACGAAGCCGCGGGTGCGGCGTCAGGCAGCCCGCGCCGGCTGGCGGGGCTGCCGGGAAGGCGGGATCAGCGGCCGGGCTGGCGTTCGACGTCGGCCCAGCAGTTCGGCGTTTCGTACAGGCGCACGCGCTCGAGCCGCAGGTTCACGCCGTAGTGCGCGTCGTACACGTTCGCGAGGATGTCGAACGCGATCGCCGCGAGGTTCTCGACGGTCGGGATCCGGTCGATCACGACCGTCTTGTGGTCGGCCATCTGCTCGAGGAACGAGCGCACGACCTCGTCGCGGGCGTAGACCAGGAACGCGTGGTCCCACTTGCCGACCAGGTGCTCCATCGCGAGCGCCTTCACGTCGGCGAAATCCATCACCATGCCGCGGTCGGGCGCCCCCTCGGTATCGACGAGATCGCCGCGCAGCGTGACTTCGAGCACGTAGCGATGACCATGCAGGTTCCGGCACTGGCTGCGGTGATCGGGAATGCGGTGGCCCGCGTCGAATTCGAGTTTTCGGGTAATCAGCACGATGTCAAAAGCCGTGGCTCAGGGAATGTTCAGATATTTGTGGGTCTGCATTGACAGCCGCCACTGCGGATGACGCTTGCACCAGTCGATCGCGAGCTTCGTATTCAGGTCGCGCGACGGGCCGTCCATCGGCTGGACGAGGAAATACTCGAAGTCGAGCTTCGCGTAGTCGGCCAGCCGCTGGTTGTCCTGCGGGATCACGACCTTCAGTTCGTTGCCCTTCGTGACGACGAGCGGCGCGTCGGCCTTCGGGCTCACGCAGATCCAGTCGATCGATTCGAGCACCGGCAGCGAACCGTTGGTCTCGATCGCGATCTCGAAGCCGGCCGCATGCAATGCGTCGACGAGCGGCTGGTCGAGTTGCAGCATCGGCTCGCCGCCCGTGCAGACGACGAAGCGGTGCGCCTCGCCCTCCGGCCACAGGCCGGCGATCGTCGCGACGAGCGCTTCGGCGTCCTTGAACTTGCCGCCGTTCTCGCCGTCGGTGCCGACGAAGTCGGTATCGCAGAAGCGGCACACGGCCTCCGCACGATCCTCTTCGCGGCCCGACCACAGGTTGCAGCCGGCGAACCGGCAGAACACGGCCGGCCGGCCCGCGTTCGCGCCCTCGCCCTGCAACGTGTAGAAAATTTCCTTGACCGCGTAAGTCATCGTGCTTCGTCCGGCTCGCGCCGCTCGTTGTCGATCAGAATCCGTTATTCATCCAGCGCTGCCGGCGCACCCGCGTCACAGCGGCGCTTCGGTCACCCGCTCGCCCTTCAGGTAAGCCTCGTAGCCGCGCTTGCGCAGCTTGCAGGCGGGGCATTCGCCGCAGCCGAAGCCCCATTCGTGCAATTCCGCGCGCTCGCCCACGTAGCACGTGTGCGTCTCGACGCGGATCAGTTCGACGAGCGCTTCGCCGCCGAGCTGCTCGGCGAGTTGCCACGTCTGCGCCTTGTCGAGCCACATCAGCGGCGTCTCGAGCACGATGCGCGTGTCCATCCCGAGGTTCAGCGCGACCTGCAGCGCCTTCATCGTGTCGTCGCGGCAGTCGGGGTAGCCCGAGAAATCGGTCTCGCACATTCCGCCGACCAGCACACGCAGCCCGCGGCGATAGGCGATCGCCGCGGCGATCGTCATGAACATCAGGTTGCGGCCCGGCACGAACGTGTTCGGCAAGCCGTTCGCCGCCGTCTCGATCTCGATCGTGCGCGTCATCGCGGTATCGCTGATCGCGCCGAGCACCGACAGGTCGATCATGTGATCGTCGCCGAGCCGGTCCGACCATGCGGAAAAATCGCGCTTCAGTGCTTCGCGCACGCCTTCGCGACACTCGAGCTCGACGCGGTGGCGCTGGCCGTAATCGAAGCCGAGCGTCTCGACCGTCTGGTAGCGTTCCAGAGCCCAGGCCACGCACGTGGCCGAGTCCTGCCCGCCGGAAAACAACACGAGCGCGCCGTCTTTAGCGTCTGTCCGAATCACCGTGATACTCCGTGAATGTGTAGGCTCGCGTCGCGCTGCGCCCCGGGGCCGGCTGCCGCCGGGCGGCCCGACGCGTGCCGGCCTGGGCCGGCTCGACCAGTATAGGCAGCGCAATCGGCCGCGAACGCGGCGGAGCGCTTATACCGCCCATCGCGCGGCATCGTTGCCGCGCGCCACGGCGGCGCCACGCTGGCAGCCTGCCGTGCGCATGAAGCGATGCGCTAAGTTATTGAGCGGACACGGATTTTATCATGCCATCTCGAATACTGCCGGGCTCGCGGGCCCGCGGGCCTCATCACGCCAACCCCACCACAAACGAAAAACCCCAAGAACCTTCCGATTCTTGGGGTTTTAATTCTGGTGGCCTGGGACGGAATCGAACCATCGACACGCGGATTTTCAATCCGCTGCTCTACCAACTGAGCTACCGGGCCAACGAAGAATGAAAGTATATCGAGCTATTCGTACCTGAGCAAGTGTTTTCGCAAAATATTTTATACGGCGCCTTCGGACGGTTTCTTGCCGAGCTCGACACCGAGCTGCTTGAGCTTGCGATACAGGTGCGTGCGCTCGAGGCCTGTCTTCTCCGCGACGCGCGTCATGCTGCCGTTTTCGCGCGCGAGATGATATTCGAAGTACGCACGCTCGAACGCATCGCGCGCTTCACGCAACGGAATGTCGAACGGGATCGCGGCCGTCTGGCCCGCGAGGCCGAGCGCCGAAGCCATGTCGTCGCCGAGCGTCGG
>NZ_QOBB01000332.1:0-5884 GCF_024704855.1 Burkholderia sp. HAN2018
ACATCCGCACCTTCTGCGCGGCCCGCCCCGGCGTGCACGCGGCGCTGCCGTTCTTTCCGGCGACGTCGCGCCGCGCGCTGCTCGCGTCGGTCGGCAAGACGCCGCTGCTGCCCGACGGCCACGGGCTGTTCGGGCATGCGTTCGGCAGCGACCCGTGGCTGTCGGTGCTGCTCGCGCATCGCGACGGCGACACGCCGCGCCGCGCGGCCGTCTGCTCGCTCGCGCTGAACGGCTATTACGCGGTCGCCGACGTCGCATTCGCGCCGGACGCGACGTTCTCTCTCGACAGCGAGGCATGACATGGTGCGGCCCGTTCACTTCACCTACCGGATCGAGCGCGATGCGCGGCAGCCGGTCGCGGTCGCCGCGAGCGCGTACCGGATGCCGCTCGACACGCCGGCCGACTACGCGCGCGCCGCGCTCGCGGAAGCGGCCGGCGAACCATACGACGCCGGCGACGCATCCGGCGGCGAGCGCCGCGTGCTGCTCGACCACGTCCAGTATTTCGCGTTCCTCGCGGAAGCGACCGCGCGAATCCGCGACGCGGTGCATCCGGACGCACGCGTGTTCATCGAAGTCTGCGCGCCGTACTTCGGCGCGCTGCCGGCCGAACTGCTCGCGCCGCACGTGCTGCTCGGCGTGCACCTGTACGACGAAGCGCTGCGCGACGCCGCGCGCGGCGCGCCCGTCGTGTGGATCGGCGACCGGATCCTGCGCGATGCCGAGTTCTCCGGCGACAACCGCGTGTGCTGCGCGATCTGGCCCGCGCGGCTCGCCGATGCGTTCGACGCGCAGCTGCGCGGCGCATGGCCGTCGTACGCGATCCGCCTCGTGCCGCATCCGCCGACACCGCGCGCTGCCGCCACGATGCTTACCGATTCCGCCCATCATTCCGGCGCCGCCGCGCGGCCGGGGAGACCCTAAATGACTGACACGCTCACCGTTATGCAGGACTCGGCCGACATCCGCTGGTCGATGCCCGTCGACGCCCTGATGTCGAACGACTACGCGCTGCGCGAAGAGGCGCTGAACCGGCTTTACGAAAAGGCGAAGGCCGCGCAGTGGGACGTCGCGACCGACGTCGACTGGAGCCACGACCTCGACCCGGCGAATCCGCTCGGCATGCCCGACCCGACGCTGCTGATCTACGGCACCGAGCTGTGGAGCAAGCTGTCCGACGCCGACAAGCGCGAGGTGCGCCATCACGCGCAGGGCTGGCTGCTGTCGCAGATCCTGCACGGCGAGCAGGCCGCGCTGATCTGCGCATCGAAGCTCGCGTCGGCCGAGGATGGCCTGAGCGCGCGCCTGTGCGCCGCCGCGCAGATGATGGACGAAGCGCGCCACGTCGAGGCATACGCGAAGCTCGTCAACGAGAAGCTCGACGTCAGCTACCCGATGAGCCGCTCGCTGAAGGGGCTGCTGCACGACACGATCACGAGCAGCGCGCTCGACATGACGAACCTCGGGATGCAGGTGCTCGTCGAGGGCATCGCGCTGTCGATCTTCCAGAGCGTCATCGCGTACAGCACCGATCCGTTCATCAAGGATCTCTTCCTGCGGATCCAGCGCGACGAGGCGCGTCACTTCGCGGTCGGCCGGATCACGCTGTGCCGCGTGTATGCGGAGATGAGTTCGACCGAGCTGCGCGAGCGCGAGGAATTCGTCTGCGAAGGCGCGGCCGTGCTGTACGAGCACCTGTGTGCGGACGACATCTGGGAGCCGATGGGCCTGTCGAAACGCGAATGCAGCGCGATGGTGCGCGAGTCGCCGGTCTCCAGCTCGATCCGCCGCTCGATCTTCCGGCGCCTGGTGCCGACGATCCGCGAGATGGGCCTGCTCACGCCGACCGTGCAGGCGACCTTCGAAAAACTCGATGTTCTCGACTACGCGGCGATGCCGCTTAACTGAACCATGACGAACTCCTCCCAAGCGTCACACGATTTCTGGATCGGTATCGACGCGGTGGCCTACGAACTGCCGGGCCTGCCCGTCGACATCGAGGCGTGGGCCGCCGAGCGCGACTACCCGGCGCAACGGGCCGCGGCGATCGCGCAGTCGGGCAGCCGCTACTTCCACATGGCGCTCGACACGAGCGAGACCGATCTCGCGATCGCGGCGGCGGGCCGCCTGCTTGACACCGCGCGCGTGCATCCGTCCGACATCGGCGCGATCGTCCACGTGCACACGCAGCAGTTCAGCGTGCCGCCCGCGCCGCGCAGCCTGCCGCACGAGCTCGCCGCGCAGCTCGGCATCGAGCCGCTGTGGCTCGGCTCGGTCGCGCAGCTGAACTGCGTGTCGGTCGCGGCCGGCATCGAGACCGTTCGCGCGCTGATGCGTCGTTATCCGCAACTCGACGCGGCGCTCGTCGTGTCGTCCGACCGCGTGTACGGCGAGGATTACCGGATGCGGCAGATGACGGGCGTGCAGTGCGACGGCGCGGCCGCGATGCTGATCGCACGCAACAGCACGAAGAACCGGCTCGGCGGCATCGCGATCGAGACGCACGCGAAATGGCATCGCGGCTCGGACACCGTCGCCGCGAACGAGGCCGACCTGATCATGATGGAGTGGCCGTACACGCGCAAGGCGATCGACGCGGCGGTCGCGCTCGAACCGCACGCGCTCGACGCATACGAGCTCGTGCTGCCGCACAACGCCGACCTGCCGGGCTGGAACGCGCTGTGCCGCGCGATGCGCGTGCCGGCCGAGCGGCTGTATGCGGAGAACATCCATGCGCGCGGCCATGCGTGCTGCTCGGATTTCCCGATCAACCTGGCCGACGTCGGGCTCGACGCGGTCGCGCGCGGGCAGCGCGTGCTCGGCGTGATGCAGTCGAACTGCGGCGCGTATGCGGCCGCCACGCTTCATCCGGTGGGCCGCCATGACGCCTGAGCGCCCGCTTCCACCCACCGGCGACCACGCGTGGATCGCCGACCTGCGCACGCCGTGCTACGTGTACGAGCCGGAAGTCGCGGTCGCGCGCTACCGGTCGCTGAAGGCGCGGCTCGGCACGCGGCTGATCGTGTCGCTGAAGGCGAACCCGAACCAGGACATGCTCGCGCGCTGTGCCCATGCGTACGAGGACGGCGTCGAACTCGCGAGCCGCGGCGAACTCGACGCGGTGATCGGCCGGATCAGGACGCCGCGCTACCTGAACAACCCGTCGATGGACGAGATGTTCATGCGCGCCGGGCTCGCGTCGCGCTGCCATTTCGTGCTCGACAACCCGGACGCGGTCGCGCGCTTCGTGCCGCTGGCGCGCGAAGCCGCGGCCGGCGGCAGCACGCCGGGCCCAGTACTGCTGCGCGTGAATGCCGGCGCGCTGGCCGGCGACGACGCGCGGGCGCTGTGGCACGACCACTTCGGGATGACGCCGAACGAGGCGCACGACGCGGTGCGCACGCTCGCCGCCGCCGGCCTGCCCGTTGCCGGGCTGCACGTGTTCTCCGGCCCGCATTCGTTCATCCGCCAGGACGCGACGCAGCCCGACACGCTCGTGCTGCCCGAGCGGCTCGCGGCGCTCGCCCGCGATCTCGCGCCGGCCAACGGCGCACCGCTCGGCTCGCTGAGCCTCGGCGGCGGCTTCGCCGACGATCACCCGGGCGATGCCGCGTTCGAGCGCTATGCGACCGCGCTCGCCCCGCTGGCCGGCCAGTACTCGCTCGCGCACGAATCCGGCCGCGCGATCTTCGCCGACGCGGGCGTGTTCGCGACGCGCGTCGTCGCGGTCAAGACATGGCAGGACCGCACGATCGCCGTCTGCGACGGCGGGCTGTCGCATGCGTTCCTGCTCGCGCAGACCGAATCGGTGATGCGCCGGCTGGCCGCGCCGTCGCTCGTGCGCCGCACGCCGGCACCGCCCGCGCGCGGCGTGCCGACGATCTACGCCGGCAGCACGTGCAGCCGCGCGGACGTGATCGGCCGCGACGATACCGGCGCTCCGCCGCAGGTCGGCGACATCGCCGTGTTCGCGCGCTGCGGCGCCTATCACCGGACGTACTCGATGGCGCATTTCCTGTCCCACGAAGCCGCGCACGTGTACGTGCGGCCCGCCTAGACCCACCAGAGAGAGGAGCCGATCATGAACGCCCTGATCAGCATCGCCGACCTGCTCGACCACGGCGCCGCGCGCTGGCCGCATCATCCCGCGTATGCCGACGGCGGCGGCACGATGACCTACGAACAGCTCGCGCGCGCGGTCCGCCGCGCGGCCGCCGCACTCGCGTCGCGCGGCGTGCGGCCCGGCGAGCGCGTCGCCATCTACGCGCCGAAACGCATCGAAACCGTGGTCGCGATGCTCGCGGCCAACGCACTCGGCGCGATCTTCGTGCCGGTCAATCCGCAATTGAAGGAAGCGCAGATCGAACACATCGTCGCCGACAGCGGCGCGGCGCTGTTCATGACCGGCGCGCAGCGATTGAAGCGCCTGCCGGCGCTCGCCGCGCTCGTCGGCACCCGCACGATGCTGATCGAGGAGCTGGCCGATGCGATCGCCGCGTCCGACGCCGGCGCTGCTGCACCGTTCGCCGCCGGCCGCCCGGTCGACGACGATCCCGCCGCGCTGCTCTACACGTCCGGCTCGACCGGCAAGCCCAAAGGCGTGGTCGTGTCGCATCGCAACCTGGTGTCGGGCGCGTTCAGCGTCGCCGCGTACCAGGGGCTGGCCGACGACGACGTCGTGCTCGGCGTGCTGCCGCTCAGCTTCGACGCGGGCCTGAGCCAGCTCACGACCGCGCTGGCGTCCGGCGCGTGTTACGCGCCGCTCGACTTCCTGCAGCCGGCCGACGTGCCGCGCCATTGCGACGCGTTCGGCGTGACGTCGATCACCGGCGTGCCACCGCTGTGGATGCAGCTCGCGTCGGCCGGCTGGAGCGATACGGCGCGCACGCGAATCCGCCGCTTCGCGAACACCGGCGGCCATCTCGCGACGCCTCTGCTGCACCGCCTGCAGGCGCTGTTCACGCACGCCGCGCCGTACCTGATGTACGGACTGACCGAAGCGTTCCGTTCGACGTACCTGCCGCCGGCCGACGCGGCGTTGCGCCCGACGTCGATCGGCAAGGCCGTGCCGAACGCCGAGATCCTCGTGCTGCGTGCGGACGGCAGCGAATGCGCGGCCGACGAGCCCGGCGAACTCGTGCATCGCGGCGCGTTCGTCACGCTCGGCTACTGGAACCGGCCCGAGCTGACCGCGCAGCGCTTTCGCCCGCTGCCGCGCCGGCACGGCGAGATCCCGCGCCCCGACGTCGCGGTGTGGTCCGGCGACATCGTGCGGCGCGACGCCGACGGCTACCTGTATTTCGTCGCGCGCGGCGACGACATGATCAAGACGTCCGGCTACCGCGTCAGCCCGACCGAAGTCGAGGACGTGCTGTTCGCGCTGCCGCACATCCGCGAGGCGGCGGTGTTCGGCGTGCCGCACGCGTCGCTCGGCGAGGCGATCGCCGCGTGCGTCGTGTCGACGCTCGACGCCGACGCGTGCCGCGCCGACATCGCACGCGCGTGCCGCGACGCGTTGCCGACCTACATGAGCCCGCTCGTCGTCGAGCCGCTGCCGGCGTTGCCGCGCAACCCGAACGGCAAGATCGACCGCCCCGCGCTGAAAAACCAGTATCGCGACGCGTTCGCGCACACGAACGAGGAGACCGCCGCATGACCCTGTCGACGCTCGATGAAACCTGCCTCGGCGCGCGCCGCGTCGCCGAGCCCGGCACGCTCGCCCTGTCCGGCGGCGTCGTGGTGCTGCCGCCCGCCGTCGTGTTCAGCGCGATCCAGGCGCAGGAGCGCCATCCCGGTTACCGGCACCTGCTGCTGCCGCAGGCGCGCTTCGCGCGGCCGCGCGGGATGGGTGCGCTGACGCCCGAGGAAGGCACGCGCCTCGCGC
>NZ_QOBB01000333.1:0-5867 GCF_024704855.1 Burkholderia sp. HAN2018
GCCGGCGTGTCGCCCGGCGCCGCGGCGGCCTGGGCCGCGAAAAGCGTGATGCCGACGCCGACACCAAGCCCGACCTTCGCGCGCCGCCGCCGTGCGGGCGACGCTGTTGTTCTATTCACCGTCATTGCTCTGGATGGAAAACTCGCCACTCGACCCTGTCGAAACCCGTTACGAAGCTGCGAAGCGTGCCCGCGACCGGATCTGCCTCCGCCGGACGCACGCGCCGGCACGACATTCGTCAGACGAACCGGGCGAACCAGACGATCCGGCACGCACGCGGGCCGCTCGGTCGGGAAGACGCAGGATGGGACATCGGATTCAGGTGACGCACCGGGAACCGACGCAGCCGTCGACCGGTTCGTCGGGGCGTGTCGGGCGGCCGGCGGCATCGCGCGGTCTTGTCATGCGGGGGGACGCTTCGAACGCCCCGGTACGGGCGCGACGGTCTGGTGCACGCCGTTCGATGGAACGGCGGCGTGCCCGTCGCGCACGACATCGCGGCGCGGCGCGCATTTTACCCCGGGCGGGGCGGGCTGCCCTGGAATCGGGCGAATCGGGTGAACGGAAAGCGGGAACGGGAACCGCGCGATTCGTGCGGCACAGCGACGGTGCCGATGTGCGCATGACCGGCGTCGTGCGCGGCCACCTCGATGACCGGCACCGTCACGCGCCGGTCACGCGGCCGGAAACCGGAGCGGGAACGTTCTCCCGCTCGCGATTCGGCGGCCGGTCAGAATCCCTGCATCGTCGCGGTCGGATCGACGACCAGGTGCACGACGCCGTAGATCACCGCGCCGACGAGCAGCGCGAGCACGATCGCCACGAACGGCAGCAACGTGTAGTTGACGTTCGCGAGATCGGCCGCGTGCGCCTTGCTGTTGCGTACGCCGAAGAAACTCCACAGGACCAGCTTGATCATGCCGAGCAGTTTCATGGTTGTGCTCCTTTCATCGAATCGGTTGACGCTATCGTCGATCCGACCGGCATCCGAAAAAAGAAGCAGTTGCGCGCGCTTTTCGCGCAGCAGGCCGTCTGCGGCCGCATGTCGCAGGGCACGTCAGCGATCGAGCACGAGCGGCTCCGACCCTTGCGCGGGCCGCGCGACGCACAGCAATGCGCAGCCGGGTTCGACCGGCGCATCGGGCGCCTGCTCGTAGTCGACCGCGCCGGACAGCACGCGCGTCGCGCACGTGCCGCACGACCCGGAGCGGCATTCGGACGGCACGGCCACGCGCTGCCCTTCCGCGAATTCGAGCAACGTGCCGTCGGCGGGCATCCACGCGGCATCGCGGCCCGTGCGCCGGAATACCACCGGCACGCCCGCCGCCGGCGCCCCGGTCGTGCGGGTCGCGCTGCGCGCCACGCTCGACGGCCCGAACGCCTCGAAGCGGATGCGTTCGTCCGGCACGTTCAGCGCGCGCAGCCCGTCGTACAGGTCGCGCATGAACGCCGACGGCCCGCACAGGTAGAAGTCGTAATCGTCGAACGTCAGGAGCCGCTTCAGTTGCGCGAGGTCGATGCGGCCTGCCTGCGCCGCCGACCCGTCGTGAGGATGGCTGTCGAACCAGTGGAGCGACAGCCGTGCGTCGGCGGCCGCGATGCGTGCCAGCTCCGCCGCGAACGGCCGGTCGGCCGCGTCGCGCGCGCCATGCACGAACACCACGCGGCGCGATGGCCGATCGTCCGCCAGCGCGCGGCGCAGCATCGCGGTCATCGGCGTGATGCCGATGCCGGCCGACACGAGCACGGCCGGGCGCGGGCTCGCGAGATCGAACGTGAAGCGCCCGCGCGGCATCTGCGCGTCGAGCGCCATGCCCGCCCGCGCGTGATCGTGCAACCACGCCGACACGCGCCCTTCGCGCTTCACGGTGATCCGGTAATGCGTGCCGCCCGGCGCATCGGAGAGCGTGTAGCTGCGGATCAACGGCGTATCGCTTCCCGGCAGCGTGATGCGCAGCGTCAGGTGCTGCCCGGCTTCGTAGGCGGGCAATGCAGCGCCGTCCGCCGGTTCGAAATGGAACGAGCGAATCGCGCGCGCTTCGTCGACGATCTTCGCGATGCGCAGCGGCCGCCATGCGGGTGCCGATACCGATACCGATGCCGATGCCGATACCGATACCGATGCCGATGCCGATACCGATACCGATGCCGATGCCGATGCCGATGCCGATGCCGATGCCGATGCCGATGCCGATGCCGATGCCGATGCCGATGCCGATGCCGATAGTGATTCTGATGCGGGTGCGGTGACCGACGCGGTTGAAGTCTGCACCAACCCGCCCGCCGCCATCGCCGCGAACTGCGGCGCACGTTCGACCGCCGACCACCGGAACGGCAGCACCGCGCGCATGCGCCGCACTTCCCGCACATGGAACCGCACGACCCGCTGCGCGCCGTCGAACGACGCGACGAGCGGCCCGTCCCACACGATCTCGGCGCGCGCGGCCACAACCAGCAGGTCGCCGTTGTCGAAATCGACGAACAGCAGCCCCGCACGCGGATCGTGCTGCAGGTTGCCGAGCGTGTTGAAGAAGCGGTTGCCGCTGAAATCCGGCGTCGTCAGCGTGTGCGCATCGTCGACGCGCACGAAGCCCGGCATCCCGCCGCGATGCGACACGTCCGCGCCACGCGCAGCGCCCGCGTCGGTCGACGTGTTCGCGCTCGCGACGAAGAACGTATCGGCCTGCGCAAGCAGCGCTCGATCGGCGTCGTTCAACGCGTCCGATACGTCGGGCCCGGCGGACGCGCCGGCTTCCCGGGCGACGAACGTCGGCTTGCGTCCCTGGATGTACTTCGCGCAGTTGCCGAAGCTCTGCTCGACCGCGATCGTCAGCGCATCGCCGTCGACCGCGCGCACGACGCCGTTGACACGATTGCGCCGCCGCGTATCGAATTCGATCCCGAGCCCGCCGAGCGGCGCGCCCGGCCGCCACGCGCCGTCCAGCGGATCGCCCGGCAACGCGCGCGCCGCGATGCGCAGCGTACGCGGGCCCGGCGACGTCACGAACCCCGGCGCGCCGGCGCGCAGCGTCGCCCACGGCTGGCCGTTCGCATCGACGCCGCCAAGCACGAAGAATGGCAGTTGCGCGAAAAACGTCCGGTGCTGGTCCGGCATGAAACGCCGGATCCCGCGCCGGCCGGCCGAACCCGCGGCCGCCGTCACGCCCGCGCGCTGCTGCACGGCGAGCTCTCCCGCGTGAAACGGCGCGGTGTCGAGTTCCCAGCCCGGTACGACGGTGGTCGGGGTGTTCATCGCATTCTCCGTGGGCAGGCGCGGCGTCGGTGGGCGTTACGCGGCGAGCAGGCCGGCGCGCGTCGTCGGCATCGCAACGAAGCCCGGCAGCGCCTCGACGCGTGCCAGCCACGCACGCACGTGCGGATACGGTTCGAGCGACACGCCGCCTTCCGGCGCGTGCGCGATGTACGAGTACGCGGCGACGTCCGCAATCGTCGGCTGCGCACCGGCCGCGAACGGCTTGCCGGCCAGCTCGCGATCGATCACGTCGAGCACTTTCGCTGCCGTACGCTTGGCCGCCTCGTGGTCGAGCTTCGCGCCGAACACTGTCACGAGCCGCGCGGCAGCCGGCCCCGTTGCGATCGGCCCGGCCGCATACGAGAGCCAGCGCTGCACGACGGCCGCGCTGGCCGGGTCGTCGGGCAGCCAGTGCGCGTCGCCGTAGCGCTTCGCGAGGTACACGAGGATCGCGTTCGAATCGGCGATCACCGTGCCGCCGTCGTCGATCACGGGCACCTGCCCGAGCGGATTGAGCGCGAGGAACGCCGGCTCGCGCTGTGCGCCGGCCGCGAGATCGACGTCGACGGTCTCGGAAGGCAGGCCGAGCAGCGACAGGAACAACCGGACGCGATGCGCATGCCCGGACAGCAGGAACGAGTAGACGCGAATCGGCGAAGCAGGCTTGCGGACGGCAGACATGGAAAACACTCCGGAATCTCGCGCCGCCGGGAATCGGCGACGAACACCTGCAGCGTAGCGCTCGCCGTTCGTCTCCAGAAGATGGATAATCGCGGAAACATTATCCGCTCCCATAGGACAATCGACGATGGCCGATCTGCGCGACGTGAACCTGAACCGGCTGGCGGTCTTCGTCGCGGTGGTCGACGCCGGCTCGCTGACGGCCGCGGCCGAGCGGCTCGGCCTGGCGAAGACGGTGGTCAGCACGCACATGCAGCGCCTCGAATCCGAGGTCGGCGCGAACCTGCTGGTGCGCACCACGCGGCGGCTGAGCGTGACCGACGCCGGGCGGGCGTTCTACGACGCGTGCCGCGACATCGTGCGCGCCGCGGAAAGCGCACTCGACGCGGTGTCGTCCGACGCGGGGCCGCTGCGCGGCACGCTGCGCGTGAGCGTGCCGATCGACTACGGCGCGCTGGTCGTCGCGCCTGCCGTCGTCGCGTTGCGCGACCGGCATCCGGGCCTCGACGTCGAACTCGTCGCGAACGACCGCGTCGTCGATCTCGTCGCGGACAACCTCGACGTCGCGATCCGCATCGGCCGCCTCGCCGATTCGAACTATCGCGCGGTGCAGCTCGGCACCTACGAGAAATGGCTGGTTGCGAGCCCCGCGTTCGTCGCGCGCCACGGGCGGCCGCAGGACACCGATGCGCTCGCCGCGCTGCCGTTCGTGATGCTGTCGACGCTGCCGCGCCCGCATACGCTCGAACTCGAAGACGCGAACGGCGGCACCGCTTCGGTGCGCTGTGTCGCGCACGTCGTGTCGAACACCGCCACCGCGTGCCGGGCGATCGTGCTCGCGGGCGGCGGCTTCGGGCTGCTGACGGATTTTTCGACCGCCGACGACCTCACGGCCGGCCGGCTCGTCCGGCTGCTGCCCGCGTGGCGCTCGGCGCCGGCCGGGATCCATGCGGTGTATCCGTCGACGCGGTTGCCTTCGCCGAAGGTGCGGGCGTTCATTGATGCGATGAAGCAGAGGATCGACGACACGCGGCCGGCACGCAAGACGAAACGCGAACGCTAGCGCACGCCGAATTCCGTTGCGGCTGCGCGCCGCGCCGTTGCCGGTCCGCGCATTCCATTCCTCCGATGTATCGCGACATCCTCGCGACCACGCATCGCCATGCAAGGCGCTCATGCGCGGCATGAAAACTAATCGATTGTTGGCGCCCCGGATCGACGCCGACAATCCGCTGCATGCCCCCTCGCTTGCGGTACGGGCCACTCCCCCTCCCAATCGGCACGTCACGATCCATGAACCATCCAGTCCCCCTCTCCTGCATCGCCGAGGCCCGCACGGCCGCGCCGGCACCGTTCCTTGCCCGTCCCCGCACCTGCGGCGAAGCACTCGTCGACCTGCTCGAACGTTATGGCGTCGAATGCGTGTTCGGCATTCCCGGCGTGCATACCGTCGAGCTGTATCGCGGGCTCGCAGAGTCGTCGATCCGCCATGTGACGCCGCGCCACGAACAGGGGGCCGGCTTCATGGCCGACGGCTACGCGCGCGTCACGGGCCGGCCGGGCGTCTGCTTCATCATCACCGGGCCGGGCATGACCAATATCGCGACCGCGATGGCACAGGCCTACGCGGATTCGATCCCGATGCTGGTGATCTCGAGCGTCAACGCACGGCGCGAGCTCGGCAGCGGCGACGGCCGCCTGCACGAGCTGCCGTCGCAGCGTGAAGTCTTCGCGGGACTCACCGCGTTCTCGCACACGCTGCTCGACGCGGCCGACCTGCCGCAGGTGCTCGCGCGCGCGTTCGCGGTCTTCGAAAGCGCACGGCCGCGGCCCGTGCACATCGAGATTCCGCTCGACGTGATCGTGATGCCGGCGCCCGCGCTGCCCGCCGCGCCACCCGTGCTGCCCGCCCGCCCCGCACCGGACGCCGGCG
>NZ_QOBB01000334.1:0-5829 GCF_024704855.1 Burkholderia sp. HAN2018
CGCTGCTGGCGGGTGTCGCGATCGGGCACTGGCGGGAAGACGCGCTGCACGCGCTGGCGCCGGCCGCGTCGCCGGTTGCCGAGCCGCGCGACGATCGCTCGCTGGCCGCGCGCCACGCGCGCTTCGTCGACCTGTATGCCCGGACGGATGCATGGTTCACGACGGGCGCTTAAAATCGGGCACTTGTTCTTTTGCGTCAGCGATGACGCATCGTGGCAAGCCGGCGGCCGTTTCCCGCACGCGATGCGCGGCGGAACCGGCCATCATGGCGAGCACGAGATTCTTTCGCCGTGCCGCGCGCGACGCCGCGCGGCACGGTTTCGACCGCTTTGCATGGAACCCGGTGCGAAGCATTGGGCCGGCGTCGGTGCTGGCGCACCCAGGCCGGTCGACATGAGCGCCGACGCGCGAACCCGGGCCGACCTCACACACAGACAGGAGTCACACGATGAAGACGAAAGCCGCGATTGCATGGAAGGCGGGCGCACCGCTGACGATCGAGGAAGTCGATCTCGAAGGGCCGCGCGCAGGCGAAGTGCTGATCGAGGTGAAGGCGACGGGCATCTGCCACACCGACTACTACACGCTGTCGGGCGCCGATCCGGAAGGGATCTTCCCGGCGATCCTCGGCCATGAAGGCGCGGGCGTCGTGGTCGACGTCGGCCCCGGCGTCGGCACCGTGAGGAAGGGCGACCACGTGATTCCGCTCTACACGCCCGAATGCCGCGAGTGCAAGTTCTGCCTGTCGCGCAAGACCAACCTGTGCCAGAAGATCCGCGCGACGCAGGGCAAGGGCCTGATGCCCGACGCGACGTCGCGCTTCTCGCTCGACGGCAAGCCGCTGTTCCACTACATGGGGACGTCGACGTTCTCGAACTACATCGTCGTGCCGGAAATCGCGGTCGCGAAGGTGCGCGAGGACGCGCCGTTCGACAAGATCTGCTACATCGGCTGCGGCGTGACGACGGGCGTCGGCGCGGTCGTGTACTCGGCGAAGGTCGAGGCCGGCGCGAACGTCGTCGTGTTCGGCCTCGGCGGGATCGGCCTGAACGTAATCCAGGGCGCGAAGATGGTCGGCGCGGACAAGATCATCGGCGTCGACATCAACCCGAAGCGCGTCGAGCTCGCGAAGAAGTTCGGGATGACGCACTTCATCAACCCGAACGAAGTCGAGAACGTGGTCGACCACATCGTGCAGCTGACCGACGGCGGCGCGGATTACTCGTTCGAATGCGTGGGCAACGTGAAGCTGATGCGCCAGGCGCTCGAGTGCACGCACAAGGGCTGGGGCCAGTCGTTCATCATCGGCGTGGCGGCAGCGGGCGAGGAAATCAGCACGCGTCCGTTCCAGCTGGTGACGGGCCGCGAGTGGAAGGGCTCGGCGTTCGGCGGCGCGCGCGGCCGCACCGACGTGCCGAAGATCGTCGACTGGTACATGGAAGGCAAGATCAACATCGACGACCTGATCACGCATACGCTGCCGCTCGAGCGGATCAACGAAGGCTTCGACCTGATGAAGGCCGGCGAGTCGATCCGTTCGGTCGTGCTGTACTGACCGGGAGCGTACCGCGATGCTCGAACTCGTTTCCTCGCATGCGTGCCACGGCGGCGAGCAGCGTTTCTACCGTCACGATTCGGCGGCCATCGGCCTGCCGATGAAGTTCTCGGTGTACCTGCCGCCGCAGGCCGCGCACGGCCGCGTGCCGGCGCTGTTCTATCTCGCGGGGCTCACGTGCACCGACGAGACGTTCGCGATCAAGGCCGGCGCGCAGCAATACGCGGCGCAGCACGGCATCGCGCTCGTGATGCCGGACACGAGCCCGCGCGGCGCGGGCGTGCCGGGCGAGACCGACGCGTGGGACTTCGGCGTCGGCGCGGGCTTCTATGTCGACGCGACCGAAGCGCCGTGGTCCGCGCATTACCGGATGGAGTCGTACGTGACGGGCGAGCTGCGCGAACTCGTCACGGCCGAACTGCCGATCGACGGCGCGCGGCTCGGGATCTTCGGTCATTCGATGGGCGGGCACGGCGCGCTGACGCTTGCGCTGCGTCATCCCGGGCTGTACCGGTCGGTATCGGCGTTCGCGCCGATCGCCGCGCCGACACGCTGCCCGTGGGGCGAGAAGGCGTTCTCGGGCTACCTCGGCGCCGATCGCGATGCCTGGAAGGCACACGACGCGAGCGAACTCGTCGCGCGCGCCGATGCGCCGAAGTTCGCGGACGGCATCCTCGTCGATCAGGGCCTCGCGGATCAGTTCCTCGCGAACCAGCTCAACCCCGACGTGTTCGAAGCCGCGTGCGCGAAGGCAGGCCAGCCGCTGACGCTGCGCCGCCATCCGGGCTACGACCACGGGTACTACTTCATCTCGACGTTCATCGCCGATCACATCGCGCATCACGCGCGCGTGCTCGCGCGATGAGCGGGAAGGGGAGCACATAACGCACACGGCGGCACGCGACGACATACGGCGCGCCGCACGAGCGGGTGCAAAAAAAACGCCGGCGCTGCCCTCGGGCACGCCGGCGTTTTTCATGGTCGTCGGGCGTCGATCAGTGGCGCCGCAACAGGCTTGCGCCGTACACGAGCGCCGACAGCGCGGTGATCCAGAAACTCGTCGGCCAGTCGGTGTGATACGCGAGCACGATGCCGAGCCATGCCTCGAACAACGCAAACAGCGCGGCGAGCAGCACGCCGGTCGACAGCCGCGTCGTCACGTTCTGCGCGGCGGCAGCCGGCCCGACCAGCAGCGTGAACACCAGCAGCACGCCGACGATCTGCGTGGCCGCGGCCACGGCGAGCGCGCACACCGCGAGGAACAGCATCGACACCGTGCGCAGCGACACGCCCTTGGCTTCGGCCAGTTCGGGCTGCAGCGACGCGAACAGCAGCGGCCGCGAGATCAGCGCGAGCGCGAGCAGGCTCACGGCGCCGATGCCGGCGAGCACCGCGAGCGTGTCGTGGCTCACCGCGAGCACGTTGCCGAACAGCAGCGCGGTGACCTGCGTCGCGAACGATGTGTAGAAATGCAGGAACAGCAGGCCGAAACCCAGCGCGCCCGACAGGATCACGCCGATCGCGACGTCGCGGCCCGCGAGCTTTTCGCCGAGCGCGCCCATCCCGATCCCGGCCGCGAGCGTGAAACCGACCATCCCCCAGATCGGCGAGATGCCGAGCAGCACCGCGCCCGTCGCGCCGGTGAAGCCGACGTGCGACAGCGCATGGCCGGCGAAGGTCTGCCCGCGCAGCACCAGGAAGTAGCCGACGATGCCCGCGAGCACCGCGACGATCCCCGACGCCGCGAAGGCGTTGATCATGAAGTCGTATTCAAACATCGTGCGAGTGCCCGGGATGAGCGTGTCCGTGGTGGTGATGGCCGTGGCCGCCGCCACCGCCGTGCGAGTGGCCGTCGTCGTCCTCGTGTTCGTGGTCGTGCTTCTCGATCTCGACGTCGCCCGACATCACGAAGATCTTGCCGTTCACGCGCATCACGTCGATCGGCGATCCGTAGAGCCGCGACAGCACGGGTTTCGTGATCACCTCGTCGACGGTGCCGAGCGCCGCGACGCCGTTGCCGAGATACAGCACACGGTCGAGCGCGTTCAGCAACGGATTCAGTTCGTGCGCGGAGAACAGCACGGTGATGCCGAGCTCGCGCTGCACGTTGCGCACGAGCTCGACGACGCCGCGCTGGTGGTTCGGGTCGAGGCTGATCAGCGGCTCGTCGAGCAGCAGCAGCTTCGGGCTGCCGAGCAGGCATTGCGCGAGCAGCAGGCGCTGCCGCTCGCCGCCGGACAGTTCCGACAGCGGCCGGCGGGCAAGCGTCGGGCCGCCGACGAGATCGAGCACGCGGTCGACGTCGCGGCGCGTCGCCGCGTTCGTGTGCGGCAGCCCCCAGCGGTGGCCGTCGGCGGCCATCGCGACGAAGTCGTAGCCGCGCATCCGGCGGTTCGCGAGGCCGCTGCGAATCTGCGGCATGTAGCCGATCGACGCGTTGCCGCGTACGACCGGCACGCCGCCGACGGACAGCGTGCCGGCCGACACGGGCACGAGGCCGAGCACCGCGCGCATCAGCGTCGTCTTGCCCGCGCCGTTCGGCCCGAGTACGCCGACGAATTCGCCGGGTTCGATCGCGAAGCTGACGTCGCGCAGGATCGTGCGTCCGCCCAGTTCGAGCGTGACGCGATCGACGGCGAGTGCGTGGGGAGTGGCGGTCATGGCGTTACGGTTGTTTATTTCTTGCCGGCGGCAAGCGCGGCCGAGAGCGCGTCGAGCTGGCCGGCCATCCATTGCTGGAAAGTCTTGCCGGCCGGCTGCGTCTCGGTGACGCTGACGGTCGGCACGCCGCCGTCGCGTGCGATCTTCAGCATGCGCTTGGTCATCGGTTCTTCGGCCTGGCTGTTGTAGATCAGCGCGCGTACCTGCTTCTTGCGCAGGTCGTTCTCGAACGCGGCGACGTCCTGCGCGCTGGCTTCGGTGTCGTTCATCGTCGCGAGCTGGAAGCGCTGGTTGCGCATGTCGAGGCCGATCGCGTCGGACAGGTAGCCGAACACCGGCTCGGTGGCCGTCACCGGCACGCCCTTGTACTGCGCGCGCAGCGCGGCGACCTTGTCGTCGACGGGCTTCAGCGACGCGACGAACTTCTGCAGGTTCGCATCGTATTCGGCCTTGTTCGCCGGATCGGCGCGGCCGAGTTCGGCCGCGATCGCGCGTGCGGCGGCCGGCATCGTCGCCGGGTCGTACCACAGGTGCGGGTTGTCGCCGGCCTTCTTGCCGACCAGGTCGGCGACGACGATCGTTGCGCGCTTCGCCTGCTTCGACGCGCCGAGCAGCTTGCTCATCCACGGATCGTAGTTGGCGCCGTTGTAGATCACGACCTGCGCGTGCTGGAGCGCGCGGGCCGTCTTCGGGCTCGCTTCGAACAGGTGCGGATCCTGGTCGGGATTGCTGAGGATGCTCGTCACCGCGACATGGCTGCCGCCGATCTGCGACGCGACGTCGCCGTAGAAATTCTCGGCGGCGACGACGTTGACGGTCGCGGCCTGCGCGAACGCGGGCGCCGCGAGCGACAGCGCGGCGACCGTGGAGACGGCAGCGGCGAGCCAGCGGACAGGCGTCAGGGCGCGCCGCGGCGCGCGCTTCAGGGCAATGGGCATGGAACTCCTCGTTGGAAGGGGGCGGCGCGTGTGCCGCCCGATACGCGTCAGCGTTGCGCGGGCTTGCGCTTGCAGTGTCCGCACAGGCCGCTCAGCTCGACGACCTGATGGTGGACTTCGAAACCGTGCGCGGGCTCGCTCGCGGACAACTGCTTCGCGAGGTCGCCGCCGGGAATCTCGACGGTGTCGCCGCACGAATCGCAGATCAGGAACTGGCCTTCGTGCGGGACGCCGATCTCGCAGCACGCGAAGAACGCGTTCTTCGATTCGATCCGGTGGATGAAGCCGTGCTCGACGAGGAAATCCAGCGCGCGGTAGACGGTCGTGGGCGGCACGCGGCCGCGCTGCGGCTCGAGCTCGGCGAGCAGGTCGTACGCGCCGATCGGGCGCTGCGCGGCCAGCACGCGTTCGTAGACCTGGCGGCGCAGCGGCGTCCACGCGAGCCCGTGCTCGGCGGCGAATGCGTCGGCCCGGGACAGCCGGGCGTCAATGGACGATGAGGTAGCCATGGCGTGAAGCTGGGCGTGAAACGAAGTATGGCGATGATATAACGTATCGCCGCGCCGTGCAGCGCGAATTCCCCTTTTCGTCGTCGCTCCGTCCCCTTCATCGCCGATCCGACCGCGCCGCACCGCGCGCGCCGCGCCTTGCCGGGCGCGCGTGGCGGGCCGCCGC
>NZ_QOBB01000335.1:0-5790 GCF_024704855.1 Burkholderia sp. HAN2018
ACGGCGGCGCGCCGGGGCTCATCGTCGCGCTCGGCACCGGCAGCATCGCGGCGGCGCTCGATGCGGCCGGCGCCTGCCGGATCGCGGGCGGCTTCGGCTTTCCGTCCGGCGACGAGGCGAGCGGTGCGTGGCTCGGCGTGCGTGCGCTCGCGTATGCGCAGCAGGCGCTCGACGGCCGCGTACCGCGCGATGCGTTCGCGAACGCGTTGCTCGCGGAAACGGGCGCGCAGGATCGCGACGCGCTCGTCCAGTGGTCGTGCGATGCGAACCAGACGATCTACGCGCGGCTTGCGCCGATCGTGTTCGCGCACCGTTCGCATCCGGTCGCGGGCGCGCTGATCGCGCAGGCGGGCGACGAGATCGGCAAGATGATCGACGCGCTCGATCCGCAGCAGGCGCTGCCGGTCGCACTGTGCGGCGGCCTGGCGGACGCACTGGCTCCGGCCGTGCCGGCGCGCCATGCCGCGCGGCTGCGCGCGCCGCTCGACGATTCGGCGCACGGCGCGCTGCGGCTCGCGCTGCAGGCGCTGCACGAGGCGGAAGGCAACTGAGCAACTGAAGGCATTTGAGGACAGCTGAACGCGCACCGAAACCGGGCCGACGGCGGCGATCGGCCGGGAACCGTCCGGCGGGCAACCGGGCACGACGTTAGAATGGCCGTTCCGCAGAGCCCTGAGCGCCATTCTCCCGTCCCATGTACAAAGTCATCGCCACCGATCTCGACGGTACCTTGCTGAACAGCGACCACCAGCTCGATCCGTACACGATCGACACCGTCCGCCGGCTCGACCGCGACGGCCTGCAGTTCGTGATCGCCACCGGGCGCCACTACGCGGACGTCGCCGGCATTCGCGACGTGCTCGGCATCCGGCCGTACCTGATCACGTCGAACGGCGCGCGCGTGCATGCGCCGGACGACACGACGATCCACGCGCAGGACATCGATCCGGCAATCGTCCGCGGCCTCGTGCAGCCGGATATCGTCGGTGCGCACGGCCGCGTGATCGTCAACCTGTTCACCGACCAGGGCTGGCTGATCGACCGCGACGCGCCGCACCTGCTCGAATTCCACCAGGATTCGGGCTTCCGCTACGACGTGATCGACATGGCCGCGCACGACGGCACGGATATCGCGAAGGTGCTGTACATCGGCGATCCGGCCGATCTGGCGGTCGTCGCCGAGCAGATGCGCGTGCGCTTCGGCGATGCGCTGTACGTCACGTACTCGCTGCCCGACTGCCTGGAAGTGATGACCGCGAACGTGTCGAAGGGCCGCGCGCTGCGCTCGGTGCTCGCGCGGCTCGGCGTCGACACCGGCCACTGCATCGCGTTCGGCGACAACATGAACGACATCGACCTGCTCGAGACCGCCGGCCACGCGTTCATGATGAACAACGCGAACCCCGACCTGGTCGCGCGGTTGCCGCACATCCCGCGGATCGGCAACAACTTCGACGCGGGCGTCGCCCGTCACCTGCGCACGCTGTTCTCGCTCGAAGGCAACGCCGCCGCGTCCTGAGCGTCCGCCCCGGGCGGAAATGAAAAACGGGCGCCAGCGGCGCCCGTCGAAATTACCTGCCTCGATATTCTTGGACAGCGTGAGGCTCGCTGCTCTGCTCGCTTGACCCCGTAGTGATTTATTCGCTTGTGCGAGCGGATGCCGGCAGCAGGTCGACGGCGTTGTCACGCCCGGCGACCAGCGGGTAGATGATCCCGGCGAGTGCCGCGCCGATGATCGGCGCCACCCAGAACAGCCAGAGCTGGCCGATTGCTTCGCCGCCCACGAACAGCGCGGGGCCGGTCGAGCGGGCCGGGTTCACCGACGTGTTGGTGACCGGAATCGAGATCAGGTGAATCAGCGTCAGGCAAAGGCCGATCGCGATCGGCGCGAAGCCGGCCGGTGCGCGCTTGTCGGTGGCGCCCAGGATCACGAACAGGAAGAAGCCCGTCATCACGACTTCGCAAATGAACGCCGCGCCGAGTGCGTAGTGGCCGGGCGAGCGCTCGCCGAAGCCGTTCGTCGCGAAGCCGCTGCCGACGACGTCGAAGCCCGGCTTGCCGGTCGCGATCAGGTACAGCACGAATGCGCCGAGCGTCGCGCCGACAACCTGCGCGACGATGTACGGCACGAGATCGCGTGCGGGGAAGCGGCCGGCGACCGTCAGGCCGACGCTCACCGCGGGATTCAGGTGGCAGCCCGAAATATGGCCAATTGCGAATGCCATCGTCAGCACGGTCAGGCCGAAGGCAAGTGCGACGCCGGCAAAGCCGATGCCGAGGCCCGGAAAGGCGGCGGCCAGCACGGCGCTTCCGCACCCGCCGAGCACCAGCCAGAACGTGCCGAATGCCTCTGCAGCGAGACGCTGAGAAAGATTCATGTAAGGACCTCGTTCAAGTTCAAGTGGATTGAAGGCGACCGGACGATGCGACGGATTTAAACCGTCATCCGGAATTGGTCTGGATTATAGGAAATGAATCGGGTGGGGGAGGGTCAACGATTGTTAAATTTTAATGGCTGACGAATGCCCTTATTAGAATAAGTCCGCATTCTCGATATAGTCGAATCGGTTAAAGATGGCAGCATTAATTTCGAAGGGCAGGGCGGCAGTGCGGATGGCGTAACGGATGTTGGTGTCCCGGCCGGATTCGCCGGGGCCGCATCATCAAAAGGGGAGTCGAAAAATGTCTCAATACGCGAAACTCAAGGCGCAGATCGCGGATCTGCAGGCCCAGGCGGATGATGTGCGCCGCCAGGAAGTGGCGGCAGTGATTGCCGAAGTCCAGCAAAAGATTGCCGAATATGGACTGACTGCCCAGGATCTGGGCTTCGCGGAGCGAGCGAAGCGCGGGCGCCCGCCGAAGAAGGCGCCGCTGCCGCCGAAATACCGCGACCCGAAGTCGGGCGCGACCTGGAGCGGGCGCGGCAAGCCGCCGAATTGGATCGTCGGTAAAAACCGCGATCGTTTCCTGATCGAATGACCGAATGACCGAAAACCCAAACAAAAGAGCCGCATCGAGATGCGGCTCTTTTGTTTGGCGCGCCGATTGCGGCGCGGATTGGATTACGAAATATTTCTTCGCGGATTTCCGTATCAGGCGCCGGCGACGCGGCGCAATGCCGGTTGGCGCGCTCCCGTGCAAAGCGATTCGTAAGTTTCGACATAACGCTGCGCCATTGCCTTCGAACTGAAGCGCGTATCGAAACGTTCGCGGATCGCGGTGCGCGACAGGCTGTCGATCCGGTGCAGCGCGCCGACCGCACCCTGTACGTCCTCGACGATGAAGCCCGTGACGCCGTCCTCGATCACTTCCGGCACCGAGCCGCGGTTGAATGCGACGACCGGCGTGCCGCAGGCCATCGCCTCGATCATCACGAGGCCGAACGGCTCCGGCCAGTCGATCGGGAACAGCAGCGCCTTCGCGCCGGACAGGAACGCGGGCTTCTGCGCCTCGTTGATCTCGCCGATGAATTCGACATGCGCCTCGCCGAGCAGCGGCTCGATCACTTCCTTGAAATAGTCGGCGTCCGCCTTGTCGACCTTCGCAGCGATCTTCAGCGGCAGCCCGCTTTGCGCGGCGATCCGGATCGCGGTGTCGACGCGCTTTTCGGGGCAGATCCGGCCGAGGAACGCGAGGTATTCGGGCTTCACGCCCGGCTGCGGCGTGAGCAGCGTGTCGGGCAGCCCGTGATACACGGTGCCGGCCCACGCAGCCTGCGGCAGCGGCTTGCGCTGGTTGTTCGAGATCGACACGACCGGCGCGTCGGGGAACGCGTCGAACACCGGCTGCAGTTCCGGCAGGTCGAGGCGGCCGTGCAGCGTCGTCACGTACGGCGTGTCGAGGCGCGACATCAGCGGGAACGGCAGGTAGTCGAGGTGGAAGTGCAGCACGTCGAATTCGTGCGCGACCCGGGCGACCTGCTCGAGGAGGCGCATATGGGGCGCCATCGAATCGCGGATCGACGGATCGAGCCGCAGCGCGCGCGGCCAGGCCGCCTCGAGGCGCGCCGACGTGACGGAGTCGCCGCTGGCGAACAGCGTCACGTCGTGGCCGAGTTCGACGAGCGCCTCGGTGAGGTAGGACACGACACGCTCGGTGCCGCCGTAGAGTTTCGGCGGAACGGCTTCGTAAAGCGGCGCGATCTGGGCAATTCGCATGGGTGTTCTCCTGTTTGATCCGGGGGCACGAGGGTGCCGATGCGGATCCCGTGCAAGGTTGCGGAACTCGCCGACGCACGCGGTTGGCGGTACGTGGCCGTGCCCTGGGCGGGGTGCGCGGGGCGCCGGACGGCAAGCTGCGGGGCGGGCCGGCACGGCTCGCGCCGCCGCCCATTGGAGTCCATTATCGATATCGCCCTGAGGGGTTCGAGTGTTTTTTCAAACACTTAAGGCTTGTTACACGATGAAATACGCAAAAACCCCGAGAAAAAGGGCGCGGAATCAGGAATGGAGACAGATGCAACTATTGTTGCGTCATCGTGAAAAAGCACTATAATTTTTACCGATTCGATTGCCGGCAGCCTTGCCCGGAAAGCCTTTCGTTATTGCACCGAGGCCATTGGATCCATCACAGCCGAACCCGCGCCGGCACTTGCTTTCCCGACTGAAGCTTTCAATTCGCCTTGTCGGAAAAATTCCTACACGGTTTACAGACAAATCCTGCATGGCATACGCCACTTCGCTGATACCGGCATAAATGCCGTTTGGCCAAAATTCGCCCTGTAAGACTATAAACGAGCCGACTGCGCGCCCAGAGCGCCCTGATCGAGCAAACGTTTTCATAACACGAATGGCCAAAGAAAGCTCTTTAACGGGGGAATCATGAGCGCTACCAGCGAAATGCTCAGTGAGATCAAAGAGGTCAACCTGTCGTACCTCCTCCTCGCGCAACGCCTGCTGCGGGAAGACAAGGCGATGGGCATGTTCCGCATGGGAATTTCCCAGGAACTGGCCGACGTGCTCGGGAACCTCACGCTCGCACAGACCGTGAAACTCGCCGCGTCCAACCAGATGCTGTGCCGCTTCCGCTTCGATGATCACGCGCTGCTGTCGTCGCTCGCCGACAAGGGCCGCAGCGATGTCGTCGCGCACGCCCACTCGGCCATCCTGATGGCCGGGCAGCAGGTCGAAGGCGTCCGCTGATCCATCACCCCGCCTTGCGTTGAGTCCCGGCGTGTCGCGCCGGCGGACAGCGTATTGGCCACCCATCCGAATCACGTCAAGCGGACGGTTATCACCATGGCAAGCAAAAGCGTCGTGATCGAGGTGAAGGAAATCACCCTCGCCATCGAACTGATCGAACTGGGCGCCCGGCTGCAGTTGCTGGAAGCGGAGACGAGCCTGTCGCGGGATCGTCTGATCAAGCTGTACAAGGAACTGAAGGGCGTGTCGCCGCCGAAGGGGATGCTGCCGTTCTCGACCGACTGGTTCATGACGTGGCAGCCGAACATCCACTCGTCGCTGTTCTACAACATCTACCGGTTCATGCAGGACCACGGCCGCTGCGAGCCGATCCAGTCGATCGTGAAGGCGTACCGGCTCTACCAGGAGCACGTGAACCTGTCCGGCGACGAGGCCGCGCTGAGCCTCACCCGCGCGTGGACGCTCGTGCGTTTCTTCGATTCGGGGATGCTGCAGATGACCCCCTGCACGCGCTGTGGCGGCCACTTCGTCGCGCATGCGCATGATCCACATCAAGGTTTCGTCTGCGGCCTTTGCCAGCCGCCGTCGCGCGCGGGCAAGACCCGCAAGGCCGCCGCCGCGCGCGCCGAACTGGCCGCCGCCGCGGCCT
>NZ_QOBB01000336.1:0-5741 GCF_024704855.1 Burkholderia sp. HAN2018
GCGCTGCGGCGGCTTGCGCAGGCGCTGGTCGACACCGGCTCGCTCGCGCTGCCCGATGCGCGCGCGCTGCACCCGAAGGCGGCCGCGACGCTCGACGACTGGGCGGCGCGCGGCTGGGTCGACGTCGAGGAGATCGGCTGGGCCGATGCGCCTGTGCCCAAAGCTGTGGATAACCTGTTGGCAGCCGGTGGACGAACTGTGCCGCCGGCGCTCACGGACCAGCAGGCCGAGGCGCTCGACGCGATCCGCGCCGCGCAGGGCTTTGCGCCGTTCCTGCTGCACGGCGTGACGGGCAGCGGCAAGACCGAGGTCTATCTGCATGCGCTCGCGTCGCTGCTCGACGCCCGGCCGGACGCGCAGGCGCTCGTGCTCGTCCCCGAAATCAACCTGACGCCGCAGTTCGAGGCCGCGTTTCGCGCGCGCTTCGCGGGTGCGCTCGCCGACGACGCGATCGTCACGCTGCACAGCGGGCTCGCCGAGGGCGAGCGGGCGCGCAACTGGCTCGCCGCGCATACGGGGCGAGCGCGGATCGTGCTGGGCACACGCCTCGCGGTGCTCGCGTCGATGCCGGCGCTTGCGCTGATCGTCGTCGACGAGGAGCACGAGCCCGCGTACAAGCAGCAGGAAGGGCTGCGCTATTCGGCACGCGATCTCGCCGTGTGGCGCGCGAAGCAGCTCGGCATCACGGTCGTGCTCGGCTCGGCCACGCCGTCGCTCGAAAGCTGGTGGCAGGCGGAGCAGGGCCGCTATACGCGGCTCACGCTGTCGCGCCGCGCGGTGGCCGACGCGACGCTGCCGACCGTGCGGCTGATCGATCTCGAAGAGGAGCGGCGGCGCGGCCGCGCGTCGATGGGCGGGCTGTCGGGGCCGCTCGTCGCGGCGCTGAAGGCGCGGCTCGAACGCGGCGAGCAGAGCCTCGTGTTCCTGAACCGGCGCGGCTACGCGCCGCAGCTCGCGTGCGACGCATGCGGCTGGGTCGCCGGCTGCCCGCGCTGCAGCGCGTACGTCGTGCTGCACAAGCCCGAGCATGCGCTGCGCTGCCATCACTGCGGCTGGGAAGCCCGCATTCCGCGATCGTGCCCCGAGTGCGGGAACGTCGACATCGCTCCGCTCGGGCGCGGCACGCAACGCATCGAGGAGGCGCTCGCCGAGGCCGTGCCGGGTGCGCGCGTGCTGCGGATCGACGCGGACAGCACGCGCCGCAAGGGCAGTGCGCAGGCGCTCTTTTCCGACGTGCACGCGGGCGAGGTCGATATCCTCGTCGGCACGCAGATGATCGCGAAGGGGCACGACTTCCAGCGCGTGTCGCTCGTCGGTGTGCTCAATGCCGACACGGCGCTGTTCTCGCATGACTTCCGCGCGAGCGAACGGCTGTTCGCGCAACTGATGCAGGTGAGCGGCCGCGCGGGGCGCGCGGGGCTGCCGGGCGAGGTGCTCGTGCAGACGCGCTACCCGCGTCACGCGCTGTATCACGCGCTCGGGCGGCAGGACTACGTCGGCTTCGCGAATTCGACGCTCGGCGAGCGCCGCGACGCGCACCTGCCGCCGTTCGTCTACCAGGCGCTGCTGCGCGCCGAGGGGCGCACGCTCGACGCGGCGCTCGCGTTCCTGCTGCAAGCCGCGGCCGCGTTGCCGGGGCTGCCGGGCGCCGATCGCGTGACCGTCTACGACGCGGTGCCGATGACGATCGTCAAGGTCGCGAACGTCCACCGCGCGCAGTTGCTGCTCGAAAGCGCGTCGCGGGCGGCGCTGCAGCATGCGCTGCGCGCATGGCAGCCGGAGTTGCGCGCGCTGAAGGGTGTACTGCGGTGGAGCGTCGAGGTCGATCCGCTGGATATCTGAGCGGCGCGCCATGCGGCCGTCGTGCCGAGCGCCGAGCGCCGCACACCGCACACCGCACACCGCACACCGCACACCGCACACCACGTGCCGCTGCGTCGACGCCCGGGCCGTCGGGCAGCCCCGAACCGTCTTTTGCGGCACGGCCACCCCCGGCCACCCCATCCGCCGCCACCCCAGTGCAACCCGTTTTCGTCCACCTCCACGCGCGGGGGAAGGTTGCGCACGCACGCCAAACCGGCCTGCTCAGGGAAAACACCGATCCCCCGACCACGGGCAACTCCTAGGTTGCAACCGCATAAGTGGCTGATTATATTGACTAACCCAAGGGTGCAACCCATCTCGCAATTTGGTTGCACCTTTTTATTGCGTGCCGTAGGATTTCGCGCATCCTCTCACACCACATTGCCGGGCTCGCACCGGCGCACGAACCCACCATGGCAAGCACGACTCTCGGCGTCAAGGTCGACGACCTTCTCCGCTCGCGCCTCAAGGACGCAGCCGCGCGTCTCGAGCGCACTCCCCACTGGCTGATCAAGCAGGCGATCTTCGCGTATCTTGAGCGGATCGAGCACGGCCAGTTGCCGCCCGAGCTGTCGGGCCACAGCGGCGTCACGGAGCTCGCCGACGGCCAGGCCGCGGACGGCGACGACGACAACTCGCCGCACCCGTTCCTCGAATTCGCGCAGAACGTGCAGCCGCAATCGGTGCTGCGCGCGGCGATCACGGCCGCGTACCGCCGCCCCGAGCCGGAATGCGTGCCGTTCCTGCTCGGCCAGGCGCGCCTGCCCGCGAACCTGCAGGCGGACGTGCAGGCGCTCGCGACGAAGCTCGTCGAGGCGCTGCGCGAGAAGAGCTCGGGCGGCGGCGTCGAAGGGCTGATCCACGAATTCTCGCTGTCGAGCCAGGAAGGCGTCGCGCTGATGTGCCTCGCCGAGGCGCTGCTGCGCATTCCCGATCGCGCGACGCGCGATGCGCTGATCCGCGACAAGATCAGCAAGGGCGACTGGCGCTCGCACGTCGGCCACGCGCCGTCGCTGTTCGTGAACGCGGCGACCTGGGGGCTGATGATCACCGGCAAGCTCGTGACGACCAACAGCGAAGCGGGGCTGTCGTCGGCGCTCACGCGCCTGATCGGCCGCGGCGGCGAGCCGCTGATCCGCAAGGGCGTCGACATGGCGATGCGCCTGATGGGCGAGCAGTTCGTCACCGGCGAAACGATTTCCGAAGCGCTGGCCAACAGCCGCAAGTACGAAGCGCGCGGCTTCCGCTACTCGTACGACATGCTCGGCGAAGCGGCGACGACCGAAGAGGACGCGCAGCGCTACTACGCGTCGTACGAACAGGCGATCCACGCGATCGGCAAGGCGGCCGGCGGCCGCGGCATTTACGAAGGCCCGGGCATCTCGATCAAGCTGTCGGCGCTGCACGCACGCTACTCGCGTTCGCAGCAGGACCGCACGATGAGCGAGCTGCTGCCGCGCGTGCGCGCGCTCGCGCTGCTCGCCCGCCGCTACGACATCGGCCTGAACATCGACGCGGAAGAAGCCGACCGCCTCGAACTGTCGCTCGACCTGCTCGAGGCGCTGTGCTTCGATCCGGATCTCGCGGGCTGGAACGGCATCGGCTTCGTGGTGCAGGGCTACCAGAAGCGCTGCCCGTTCGTGATCGACTACCTGATCGATCTCGCGCGCCGCAGCCGTCACCGCCTGATGATCCGTCTGGTCAAGGGCGCGTACTGGGATACCGAGATCAAGCGTGCGCAGGTCGACGGCCTCGAAGGCTATCCGGTCTATACGCGCAAGATCTACACGGACGTGTCGTACCTCGCGTGCGCGAAGAAGCTGCTCGCCGCCCCCGACGCCGTCTATCCGCAGTTCGCAACGCACAACGCGTACACGCTCGCCGCGATCTACCAGCTCGCGGGCCAGAACTACTACCCGGGCCAGTACGAATTCCAGTGCCTGCACGGGATGGGCGAGCCGCTGTACGAGGAAGTCACCGGCCGCGACAAGCTGAACCGGCCGTGCCGGGTGTACGCGCCGGTCGGCACGCACGAGACGCTGCTCGCGTACCTGGTGCGCCGCCTGCTGGAAAACGGCGCGAACACGTCGTTCGTGAACCGCATCGCGGACAAGACCGTGTCGGTGAAGGAACTGGTCGCCGATCCGGTCGACGAAGCGTCGAAGGTCGTGCCGCTCGGCGCGCCGCACGCTAAGATCCCGCTGCCGCGCAACCTGTACGGCGACGAGCGTCCCAACTCGATGGGCCTCGACCTGTCGAACGAACACCGCCTCGCGTCGCTGTCGTCCGCGCTGCTCGCGAGCGCGCACTTCCCGTGGCGCGCGGCGCCGATGCTCGCCGACGACACGCTCGCCGACGCGCCGGCCCGCGACGTGCGCAACCCGGCCGACCAGCGCGACACGGTCGGCACCGTCAGCGAAGCGACGGCCGAACACGTGAGCGCGGCACTCGCGCACGCAGTGGCCGCCGCGCCGATCTGGCAGGCGACGCCGGTCGACGCACGCGCCGATTGCCTGGTGCGCGCGGCCGACCTGCTCGAAGCGCAGATGCATACGCTGATGGGCCTGATCGTGCGCGAAGCCGGCAAGTCGCTGCCGAACGCGATCGCCGAGATCCGCGAAGCGGTCGACTTCCTGCGCTACTACGCCGCGCAGATCCGCGACGAATTCTCGAACGACACGCACCGCCCGCTCGGTCCCGTGGTCTGCATCAGCCCGTGGAACTTCCCGCTCGCGATCTTCATGGGCCAGGTGGCCGCCGCGCTCGCGGCCGGCAACACGGTGCTCGCGAAGCCGGCCGAACAGACGCCGCTGATCGCCGCCCAGGCCGTGCGCCTGCTGCGCGAGGCCGGCGTGCCGGCCGGCGCGGTGCAGCTGCTGCCGGGCGACGGCGAGACCGTCGGTGCGGCGCTGGTCGCCGATCCGCGCACGCGTGCGGTGATGTTCACCGGTTCGACCGAAGTCGCGCGCCTGATCAACAAGACGCTGTCGGCGCGCCTCGACCCGGACGGCAAGCCGATCCCGCTGATCGCGGAAACGGGCGGCCAGAACGCGATGATCGTCGATTCGTCGGCGCTCGCGGAACAGGTGGTCGCGGACGTGATGCAGTCGTCGTTCGACTCGGCCGGTCAACGTTGTTCGGCGCTGCGCGTTCTGTGTCTGCAGGACGATGTCGCGGACCGCACGCTGACGATGCTGAAGGGCGCGATGCACGAGCTGGCGCTCGGCAACCCCGACCGGCTGTCGACGGACGTCGGCCCGGTGATCGACGGTGAAGCGAAGCAGACGATCGATACGCACGTCGCGGCGATGAAGGAGAAGGGTCACGCGGTCACGCAGCTGCCGGCGCCGGAAGCCTGCGCGCACGGCACGTTCGTGCCGCCGACGCTGATCGAGATCGGCAGCATCGACGAGCTGAAGCGCGAAGTGTTCGGCCCCGTGCTGCACGTGGTGCGCTACCGCCGCAGCCAGCTCGACAAGCTGCTGGAGCAGATCCGCGCGACCGGCTACGGCCTGACGCTCGGCATCCACACGCGGATCGACGAGACGATCGCGCACGTGATCTCGAATGCGCACGTCGGCAACATCTACGTGAACCGCAACGTGATCGGCGCGGTGGTCGGCGTGCAGCCGTTCGGCGGCGAAGGGCTGTCGGGCACGGGCCCGAAGGCCGGCGGCGCGCTGTACCTGCAGCGCCTGCTCGCGACGCGTCCGTCGGGCCTGCCGCGTTCGCTCGCGCAGACGCTGATCGCGGACGGCGCGGTCGAAGGCGATGCGCGCGGCAACCCGGCGGCAGCGCTCACGACGCTGCGCGACTGGCTGATCGAGCAGCGCGAGCCGGCACTGGCCGCGCGTTGCGACGGCTACCTGGCGCAGGTG
>NZ_QOBB01000337.1:0-5771 GCF_024704855.1 Burkholderia sp. HAN2018
GCCGTCGTCCGTCACGCCCGGACGCCCGCCGCGCTGCCGGGCCGGTCGTTGCGCCCACCCTTCCCGCCGGCCTGAGCAAGCCGCCGGGCACGCGTGCGCGCATGCGCGAAGCCGGCACGCTGGCCGCCACTTCCCGCTCGCCGGACACCCGCACGTCCACCTTGCCTTTTTCGCGTTTTGTTTAGTATTTTTAGTAACGTCGTTTTCGCAGATTAGCGCTTAAAAACCGGTAATTTTCGGGCATTCCCCGGTTATCCGGCCCGAATTCCGCGATACGTTTTACTATACAATCGCTTTCACCCTAAACAAACCGGACCCCGAACGATGGGTACCACCATTCGCGATGTGGCGCGGGCGGCAGAGGTCTCGATCGGCACCGTCTCCCGCGCGCTGAAAAACCAGCCGGGCCTGTCCGAAGCCACGCGTGCGCGCATCGTCGAGATCGCGCAGCGGCTCGGCTACGATCCCGCGCAGCTGCGGCCGCGCATCCGCCGGCTCACCTTCCTGCTGCATCGCCAGCACAACCGCTTTCCGGCCAGCCCGTTCTTCTCGCACGTGCTGCACGGCGTCGAGGACGCCTGCCGCGAGCGCGGCATCGTGCCGACGCTGCTCACGGTCGGGCCGAACGACGACGTGCTGCGCCAGATGCGCCCGCACGCGCCCGACGCGATCGCGGTGGCCGGCTTCATCGAGCCGGAGACGATCGAGGCGCTCGCCGCGACCGGCCGGCCGCTCGTGCTGATCGACCTGTGGGCACCCGGCCTGCGCTCGGTGAACATCGACAACGCAACGGGTGCGGCGCTCGCGATGCGTCACCTGCTCGCCACCGGCCGCACGCGGATTGCATTCATCGGCGGCTCGCCCGCGCACTACAGCATCGCGCAGCGCGCGATCGGCTACCGGCGCGCGTTCTTCGAAGCCGGGCGGCTGTTCGATCCCGCCTACGAAGTGACGATCGACGCGGGGCTCGATCCTGACACAGGCGCCGCGCGCGCAATGGAGCAACTGCTCGACGCGCCGGGCCCGCGCCCCGAAGCCGTGTTCGCGTACAACGACGCGGCCGCGCTCGCCGCGCAGCGCGTGTGCACCGCACGCGGCCTGCGGATTCCGGACGACATCGCGATCGTCGGCTTCGACAACATCCCGGCCGCCGCGCACGCGAGCCCGCCGCTCACGACGCTTGCGGTCGACAAGGAAGCGCTCGGCCGCCGCGGCGTCGAGCTGCTGCTCGCCGACTCGCCCGAACGCACCGAGATTTCCCTGCCCGTCGAGCTGATCGTGCGGGCCAGCAGTCAGCCCGCCGGCTCCCCGGCACTCGATACCGCCACGGTCACCGAATCATGAACATGCCCCCGGTCCAACCCTGCACGGCCGCGCCGGCCGCCCACACGCAAGCCGCGCCGTTCGTCGCGAGTTTCCGCGATCCGTCGTTCCTGCTGTCGCACATCGAGGACACGCTGCGCTTCTACGCAACCAACGCGTTCGACCCGACGGGCGGCTTCTACCACTACTTCCGCGACGACGGCAGCATCTACAACCGCACGTCGCGCCACCTCGTCAGCAGTTGCCGGTTCGTCTTCAACTACGCGATGGCGTACCGGCATTTCGGCGATCCGCGCCACCTGGAATACGCACGCCACGGGCTGCGCTTCCTGCGCGACGCGCACTGGGACGACGAACTGCAGGGCTACGACTGGGAACTCGACTGGCGCGACGGTGCGAAGCGCGCGACGCTCGACGGCACGCGCCACTGCTACGGGCTCGCGTTCGTGCTGCTCGCGGCCGCGCACGCGACGATGGCCGGCATCGACGAGGCACGCCCGCTGATCGCGGCCACCTACGAGCTCGCCGAGCACCGCTTCTGGGACGCGGCCGCGGGCCTCTACGCGGACGACGCGACGCCGAACTGGATCGTGTCGTCGTACCGCGGCCAGAACGCGAACATGCACATGACCGAGGCGCTGCTCGCGGCCCACGAGGCGACCGGCCATCTCACGTACCTCGATCGCGCGGAAAAGCTCGCGTCCCACATCACGCAGCGCCAGGCCGCGCTGTCGGGCGGGCTCGTGTGGGAGCACTACCATGCGGACTGGTCGGTCGACTGGGACTACAACAAGGAAGACAGCTCGAACATCTTCCGCCCGTGGGGCTTCCAGCCCGGGCACCAGACCGAATGGGCGAAGCTGCTGCTGACCCTCGAACGGCACCGCCCGCTCGACTGGCTCGTGCCGCGCGCGGCCGAGCTGTTCGACGCCGCGCTCACGCACGCATGGGACGCCGACCACGGCGGCCTGTACTACGGCTTCGGCCCCGACTTCACGATCTGCGACCACAACAAGTATTTCTGGGTGCAGGCGGAGACCTTCGCGGCGGCCGCGATGCTCGGCGCGCGCACCGGCAGCGAGCGCTTCTGGGACTGGTACGACGAGATCTGGCGCTATAGCTGGGCGCACTTCGTCGATCACCGCTACGGCGCGTGGTACCGCATCCTCACCTGCGACAACCGCAAGTACAGCGACGAGAAGAGCCCGGCCGGCAAGACCGACTATCACACGATGGGCGCGTGCTACGACGTGCTGGCAACCCTCGCGCGCGCGCAGCGCAGCGAGCCGACGCAATGAGCGGCGGCACGTTTCCGGCTTTCGTGTCGGCAGGCGACATCCTGACCGACATGGTGCGCGCGGGCGATGCGCAATGGACGTCGGTACCGGGCGGCGCCGGCTGGAACGTCGCGCGCGCGGTTGCGCGGCTCGGCGTGCCGAGCGCGCTCGCGGGATCGATCGGCGAAGACTGCTTCTCCGACGTGCTGTGGCGCACGAGCGACGCGGCCGGGCTCGACCTGCGCTTCCTGCAGCGCGTCGCACGGCCGCCGCTGCTCGCGATCGTGCACGAGACACGCCCGCCCGCGTATTTCTTCATCGGCGAAGCAAGCGCCGATCTCGCGTTCGATCCGGCGCGGCTGCCGGCGGGCTGGACCGACCACGTGAAATGGGCGCATTTCGGCTGCATCAGCCTCGTGCGCGAGCCGCTCGCCGGCACGCTGGCCGCGCTCGCGGCCGACCTGCACGCGCGCGGCGTGAAGATCAGCTTCGACCCGAACGTCCGGAACCTGATGACGGCCGCGTACCGGCCGACGCTGGAAAAGATGGCCGCGCTCGCCGACCTGATCAAGGTGTCCGACGAGGACCTGCGGCACCTGTTCGGCGGCGACGGCCCCGACGCGATTGCCGCGGTGCGCACGCTGAACCCGCGCGCGGCCGTGCTCGTCACGCGCGGCGCGCAGGCGGCGACGCTCTACGCGGACGGCGACGTGCATGAAGCCAGCCCGCCGCGCGTCGAGGTGGCCGACACCGTCGGTGCGGGCGACGCGTCGATCGGCGGCATGCTGTTCAGCCTGATGGCCGCGCCGCAGCGCACGTGGCGCGAGCATCTCGTGTTCGCGCTGGCCGCGGGTGCCGCGGCGTGCCGGCATACGGGCGCGCACGCGCCGACGCTCGACGAGGTCGTCGCATTGATCGAACGCTGACGGCACGCCGATGGCACGAACGGTGACCGGACGCTGTTCGGTCACCGATAAGCGGCGCTGTACATGCTGCGCCGCAGTGCTACGATGAAGTGTCCTTTTGCGGGAGAGCACCATGGACACGAACACGTTCACGAAAGGCATCTACACGGCCAAGGCGCATACCCAGCACGCGGGCAACGGGCAGTTCCAGGGTTACGTGATCCTCTCGCGCGACGACGGCGACGACACCGAGAACACGCGTTACGACGTCCACTCGACGAGCCCCAGCGAGGAAGAGGCGTTCGACGAGGCGAAAGCGCTCGCGCACCGGATTCTCGGCGAGATCGAGCTGTAACGCGCACCGACCTTCAGGCGCGGCTCAGAGCAGCCGCGCCACCATCGATACCAGCATCGTCAGCACCAGCGTCGACATGAACGGGAACGGGTAGCGCCGCCCGCCGAGCGTCAGCGTGACGTCGCCCGGCATCCGCCCGATGCCGAGCTTGCCGAGCCACGGCCAGCAGCGCGTCAGGATCATCACCGCGATGAACGTCGTCAACAGCCAGCGCAGCATGCTAGGGCCTGTTTCCATATGGAACGCGCATGCGTTGCCACGAGAACGGCCGCTCGCGAGGCGCGCGACGCCGCGAATACTGGACGTATTCGCAAGGAGCGCAACGCGGCGAGCGGCCGTTCTCGTGGCAACCCCAAATTAAAAGAATCATGTCACGGGAATGCCCGAAATCGCCCGTATGGCGGCGTCGCTCGTCGCTTGTTTGGCACGGCCAAACGGCGCTCCTCACTCCTTGCCCTACGAGCGATTTCGGGCATTCGCATGTGCGTTCCATATGGAAACAGGCCCTAGCCCCGTCAGAGTGCGTGCGAGCGATCGCCGCGCGCGAACGCGTCGAGCGTGCCGTCGATGCCGCGCGAGAACGCGATCACCTTGAACAGCTCGCCCATCTCGGCCTCGGAAATCAGCTTCTGCACCGCGTTCGCGGCCGGCAGGAATTCACGGATGTCCGACGGGTCGATCGCGGCCAGCGCGTCGGTGATGCCCGCGTTCAGCAGGAAGCGCGCCTGCGACGTGTAACCGAGCAGGTCGGCGCCGGTCGCGACGGCCGCGTCGTAGATGCCGGTGAATTCGACGTGCGCGGTGATGTCCTGCAGCCCCGGGTACAGGAACGGATCGTCGTGCGCATGGTGCCGGTAGTGGCACATCAGCGTGCCGCGGTCGCGCTGCGGGTGGTAGTACTCGTGCGCGGGAAAGCCGTAGTCGACCAGCAGCACCGCGCCGCGCCCGAGCATCGTGCAGACGGTGCGCGTGAACGCCAGCGCGGCCTCGTGCGTCTCGGTCACGTAACCGTCGCCCGCCTCGTCGAGCCCCGCGAGCACCGCCGGCAGGCCGGCCGGCGCGGCAGGACGGTCCTCGAACACGAACGCCTGCCGCGCGTCGAGCGCGACACCGCGCTCCTGCCATGCGCCGCCCGCCTTCGCGAACAGGCGCACGGGCATCGCATCGAGCACCTCGTTGCCGACCACGACGCCGTCGAACCGCTCGGGCAGCGCGTCGAGCCAGCGCACCTTCGCGGCGAGCGCCGGCGCGGCGGCCGTGATCGTGTCGCGCTGCCGTTCGCGCAGCTCGCCGGACAGGTCGACGATCAGGTATTCGTCGAGTCCGGCGCCCAGCGCGTCGAGCGCCGCGAGCAGACCGGCCGCGAGCTTGCCCGTGCCGGCGCCGAATTCCATCACGCAACGCGTGCCGCTCGCCGCGAGCGCTTCCGCGACCGGTTGCGCGAGCGTCTGTGCGAACAGCGGCGACAGCTCGGGCGCGGTGACGAAGTCGCTGCCGTCGTCGGCGCGGCGCCCGAACTTGCGCGCGCCGCCGCTGTAATAGCCGAGGCCGGGCGCGTACAGCGCACGCTCCATGAAGCGGTCGAACGGCAGCCAGCCGCCGGCCGCCGCGATCTCGTCGCGCAGTTGCGCGGCAAGGGTTTCGGACTGCGCGAGCGCGTCAGGGCCGGGAGCAGGTAAACTAGCGGGTTCGTGAGCTTTCGGGTTCATCCCGGCATTGTAAATGACCGTTTCAGCCGATACGTCGACCCTGCGCGTGGCGCTCGTCACCGGTGCCCTGGGCAGCGCGGCCGACGCCGCGTCGATCGGTCGTGCGCTCGCGACGGGATTCGCCCGGCACGGCTGGGACGTCGCGCTGCAGCGCAGCCCCGGCACGCCGCATGCGGCCGCCGACGCGCTCGTCGCCGAAGTC
>NZ_QOBB01000338.1:0-5671 GCF_024704855.1 Burkholderia sp. HAN2018
CGGCCCCGGGTTCGCGCCGGCCGACTCGGGCCCGACGCGCAGCCGCGCGCCGTCGAAGCCCAGCACCGAGCCGCCGCCGGCGGCCACCGTATGGATGCTCATCATCGGCGCGCGCATCCGCACGCCGGCCACCTGCGTCTCGAACACGCGCTCGAACTCGCCGTGGTAGTGCGACACGTCCGTCGACGTGCCGCCCATGTCGAAGCCGATCACGCGCTCGAAGCCGGCCGCCTGCGCGGCGCGCACCATCCCGACGATGCCGCCGGCCGGGCCCGACAGGATCGCGTCCTTGCCCTGGAACGCGTCGGCACGCGTGAGGCCGCCGCTGCTCTGCATGAACTGCAGGTTCACGCCCGGCATCTCGTGCGCGACCTGCTCGACATAACGACGCAGGATCGGCGACAGGTACGCGTCGACGACGGTCGTGTCGCCGCGCGACACCATCTTCATCAGCGGCGACACCTCGTGCGACACCGATACCTGCGTGAAGCCGATCCGGCGCGCCAGCGCGGCCAGCGCGCGCTCGTGCGCGGTGTAGCGATAGCCGTGGATCAGCACGATCGCGAGCGCGCGCACGCCCGAGTCGTACACGCGGCGCAGCGACGCTTCGGCCTGCTCCGCGTCGAGCGGCACGACGACGTCGCCGTGCGCGCCGATGCGCTCGTCGATCTCGACGACGGTTTCGTACAGCGCATCGGGCAGCACGATGTCGAGATCGAACAGGCGCGGCCGGTTCTGGTACGCGATGCGCAGCACGTCGCGAAAACCGCGCGTCGTCGCGAGCGCGGTGCGTTCGCCCTTGCGTTCGAGCAGCGCGTTGGTCGCGACCGTCGTGCCCATCTTCACCATGTCGACGCGCTCGGGCGTGATCGGCTCGCCGGCCGCGAGGCCCAGCAGATGGCGAATCCCGGCCACGGCCGCGTCGCGGTACTGCTCGGGGTTCTCCGACAGCAGCTTGTGCGTGACGAGCGTGCCGTCGGGCCGGCGCGCGACGATGTCGGTGAACGTGCCGCCGCGGTCGATCCAGAATTGCCAGCGCGCGGCGTCGGAGGAAACGGGAGTGTCGTGTCGGTCAGTCATGATGTCGGGTCGATGCGTCGTGAAATCGAGGACGAGCGCCGCCGCACGGCGCGCGCGGCGCGCCATGTCACGGTGTCGATGAAAGGGGGAGGACAACGCGGGGCGGACTGCCCCGCCGGTTCAGGCGGCGTCGAGTTCGCGGCCGCGTGTCTCGGGCAGCGTCAGCGCGGCGACGATCACCACGCCGTATGCGGCGACCGCGAAGATGCCGATGCTCATGCCGAGCCCGTATTGCTTGGACAGCGCGCCGATCAGGAACGGGAACAGCGCACCGATCGCGCGGCCCACGTTGTAGCAGAAGCCCTGGCCGGAGCCGCGCACGCGGGTCGGGAACAGTTCGGTGAGGAATGCGCCCATCCCCGAGAAGATGCCCGATGCGAAGAAGCCGAGCGGGAAACCGAGCCACAGCATCGACGCGTTGGTCAGGTTCAGCGACGTGTACGCGAACGCGATCACCATCGAGCCGAGCGCGAACAGGATGAAGTTCGGCTTGCGGCCGAGGCGGTCGGTCAGGTACGCGCTCGTCAGGTAGCCGACCCACGAGCCGAAGATGATCATCGCCAGATAACCGCCGGTGCCCATCACCGTGAGGTGACGCTCGGTCTTCAGGAAGGTCGGCAGCCACGTCGTGATCGCGTAGTAGCCGCCCTGCGCGCCGGTCGTCAGCAGCGCCGCGCGCAGCGTCGTCGTAATCAGCTTCGGCGCGAAGATCTCGGTGAGGCGCGGCGCGTCGGCCACTTTCGCCTGCGCGGCCTTCTCCTTCTCGTAGACGTCCGGCTCCTTCACGTAGCGGCGGATCGCGACGACCAGCAGTGCCGGTGCGAGCCCGACGAGGAACAGCGCGCGCCACGCCTGCTCGGCGGGCAGCACCGAGAACAGCAGCGCATACAACAGCGCGCACAGCCCCCAGCCGATCGCCCAGCCCGACTGCACGAGGCCGACCGCCTTGCCGCGGTCGCGCGCGCGGATCACTTCGCCGATCAGCACGGCGCCGGCCGTCCATTCGCCGCCGAAGCCGAATCCCATCAGCGCGCGCGCGGCGAGCAGCTGATGGTAGTTTTGCGCGAGCCCGCACAACGCGGTGAACACGGCGAACCACAGCACCGTGAGCTGCAGTGTGCGCACGCGGCCGATCCGGTCGGACAGGATGCCGGCGATCCAGCCGCCGGCCGCCGACGCGAGCAGCGTGACCGTGCCGATGAAGCCCGCGTCCGCGAACGAGATGCCCCAGGTCGCGACGAGCGTCGGGATCACGAACGACAGCATCTGCGTGTCCATCCCGTCGAGCATGTAGCCGACCTTGCAGCTCCAGAACGCGCGGCGCTCGCGCGGCTGCGCGTCGCCGTACCACGAGAACAGGCCGTTGCGCTCGGGGCTCGCGGGCTCCGCGGCGTTCGCCGCGAGGGTCTTGCTTTCCATGGTGATGCTCCTGTCGTGATGCGCCGTCAAACGGCGGTCGTGCGTGCGGTATGTGGTGCGGTACGTCGTTCGATATGTGGTGCGGGCCGTCGTCGCCCCGGATCAGAATACGGCCAGCGACGCGTTCGTGATGTCGGTCATCAGCATGTGGCCGGGCGTGTGCGCGATCGCGATCGGCAGCTTCGCGTCCATCAGCGCGGTTTGCGGCGTCACGCCGCACGCCCAGAACACCGGCAGCTCGCCGTCGCGGATCGTCACCGCGTCGCCGAATTCGGGCGCGTTCAGGTCGGCGATGCCCAGTTCGCGCGGATCGCCGAGATGGATCGGCGCACCGTGCACGCCCGGAAACCGGCTCGTGATCTGCACCGCGCGGATCGCGTCGGCGCCGCGCATCGGCCGCATCGACACGACGAGCTGACCACCGAAGATCCCCGCCCGGCGGTTCGGGATCGACGTGCGGTACATCGGCACGTTGCGCCCCTCCTCGACGTGGCGCAGGCCGATCCCTTCGCGTGCCAGCATGTCCTCGAACGAGAACGAGCAGCCGATCGCGAACACGACGAAATCGTCGCGCCACAGCGCGTCCAGCGACTCGACGCGCTCGGTCAGGCGGCCGTCGCGGTAGACGTTGTAGCTCGGCACGTCGGTGCGGATGTCGAGATCCTCGCCGAGCGCGTCGACCCGGAACGCGCCCGGTTCGCCGACGCCCAGCAGCGGGCAGGCTTTCGGATTCGCCTGACAGAAGCGCAGGAAATCGTGCGCGTACGCATCGGGCAGGATCGCGAGGTTCGCTTGCGCGTACGGACCGCAATGGCCCGCGGTCGGGCCGCGGAATGCGCCGCGGCGCACGGACTGGCGGAATTCGGAAGGCGTCATGAGGTTCTGTCGCTTGTCGGTGTGTCGTCGGGATGACGGTGTCGTGTCATCGGATACGGCGAAGAATAGAAAAGAAAAAATTTTGTCGCCAACGAGTTTTTTTGCGCTTCGTATATAGAATTTCTTTACACGAAGCCGGGTTTTCCCCAGTCCCGTTCATTTTTTCAGCGGGACAAGCTGCGCGCCCAACGCCTTGCCGACCACCATGAACACGCGTTTTCTCGAAACCTTCGTCACGCTCGCGAAGCTGCGCAACTTCCGCACGACGGCCGCCGCGCTGCACGCGACGCCGGCCGCGATCTCGCAGCGCCTGAAGGCGCTCGAGGACGAATTGCAGACGGTACTCGTCGACCGCGACAGCCGCGAGTTCCGGCTCACGCCGAACGGCGAATACCTGCTCGGCTATGCGAAAGCCGTGGTCGAGGCGACGCAGGAACTGCAGGCCGCCGCGTCCGGCGAAAGTGCGTTGCGCGGGAAGCTGCGGCTCGGCGTGATCGAGACCGTCGTGCACAGCTGGCTGCCGCACTACATGCGGCGGCTGGCGGCCGACTATCCGCAGCTGGAAATCGACCTGACCGTCGACGTCAGCGTCGTGCTGCAGCGCCGGCTGATGGCCGGCGAGCTCGACCTGATCATCCGCGTGGAAGGCAGCGACGAAGCGTCGGTCGTGTGCGATGCGCTCGCGAACTATCCGGTGCGCTGGATCGCGCGGGCGGGGCTGCTGCCGAATACGCGCTCGGGCCTCGCGCGGCAGGTGCTGCGCCAGCCGATTCTCACGTACGGGCGCGGTACGGCGCCCCACCGTGCGCTCGAGGATATCGTCCGTACCCTTGCGCATGCGCACGGCGTGCCGCTGTCTGACACGCGCATCACCGGGTCGCCTTCCATCTCCGTGATCGTTCAACTCGTGCGCGACGGTTTCGGCGTCGCGGCGATTCCGGTGCTGTTCGTCGATGCGCTGATCGAGAGCGGCGAAGTCGTCGAGCTGCCACTGCAGCCGTCACCGCCGTCGATCGTCGTGTCGATGTCGCGGCGGGCGGATGCGCCGAGGTTCGTGCACGGCGCGTCGATTGCGGCGCGGGTCGCGTGTCACGAGTATTGCGAGAAGAGCACGCGGCGGTTGGTTGAAGCGCTTTGAGGCGTGGGTCGCGCAAGGCGGTGTTTTTCGGGTTCCTGAGCGGGTATCTCGCTTGTGACCAGGACGGGGGCGGGTCAGTGGCCCCTTAGACCGTGGGTAGGAGGATAGCTGCCGTCGAGAGACAGATGCAGCCCGGTTTCCGACTTCGAGCTGAAACTCGTCACCATCTGGTCGTGCGCGAAACCTTTCTGCAGGCTGTTCGGCACTTCGGGCGTGCCGCGTTGCCCGACACGTTGTCGTACACGCTGCGGCTGAAGACCAGGAAGCCCGGCACGAAACCCGGCGCAAAACGGCTGTCGCCGTCGTTGTCGTGCGGGGCGGCCTGCGCGCCGATGCGCGCGGCAATCGGCGTCAGTGCGACAACGGGAACGGTACGATCGCACAGCGTGCGGCGACGCTTCGCGAGCAAGGCGACATTCGGCATGGACAAGGCTCCGAACGACATCGAGTGAGGACCTTGTTGGTGGACAGACTGACGACGTGAAGTCCCGCCACCCTAGAGCCTGTTGACAATATCAAGCAAACGAAATCAAGGATCGGGGAAGCACGCGCGGTAGGGATATCCATTACTGCGCCTTGAGTTGCGGCAGGCCCTAGAGCGCGTGACCGTCGAGAAAGGCAAATTATGGCCAGAGGCTACCCTTCTCGCCTAACCCACGTGCAGCCAGGCGGACCTCGGCGTCGTCGTTCCATTTCATGCTGCCCGAAAACAGGCTGACAGAACGAGTAGCCGGAGACCAATCCCGGTCACGCAATGCATTCAGGTCAAGCGCCACGCCCGAAGCGCGAAACTCCCGCAACCGGTCCTGCACGTCTAGCCCGGGTAATTCGGCCAGGTTCCGGCAATTGAACAGCGACAGCCGTTCCAACTTCGCGCCGCACAGGTCCAGCCTCGAAAGCTGCAACTGGTCCTCGATGCGCAGGGCAGAAAGCGAGGGCAAGCGTGATAGGTCGCCCAACGTGGAAAGCCCGCGCACGCGCAGGATTTGCAGCATCTCGATGGTTGTACTTGGACCGGCCAGAGTTTCATAGACACTCACGAGCCGTTTAACGCGTAGCGCCGCTCGAACTCAATCGGTGAAAGATCGCCGGCGGAACCATGCCGACGAACCGGGTTATAAAACATTTCGATGTAATCGAACAAGTCCGAGGTCGCGG